>JBOICD010000287.1:0-5074 GCA_050739855.1 Pseudomonas sp. | reverse complement strand
ACCCGGACCGTAGCCCTCGTAGCTGAGCTCTTCAACGTTATCGGCTTCGGTCGCGCCAGCACCACGGGCAATCGCCCGGTCGATGATGTCGCGACTCATGTTGGCACCCAGGGCCTTGTCCAGAGCCAGACGCAGACGCGGGTTGGAGCCCGGATCGCCACCGCCCTGCTTGGCGGCGACGGTCAGTTCACGGATCCACTTGGTGAAGATCTTGCCCCGCTTGGCGTCCTGGCGCTCTTTGCGGTGCTTGATGTTTGCCCATTTGGAATGACCAGCCATAACGACTCCGAATCCTTTGAAACAATGCCATGCCCCTGCCCGGCGCAAACCAGGCAGGAACCATAAAATCAGTACGGCTTAACGCAAAGGCGCATCCATCTGGATGCGCCCGGGGTCCGCTTACTCAGCCTTGGGCTGTTCGCGCAGGCGGATGTGCAACTCACGCAGGGCCTTGGCATCGACCAGGCCTGGCGCCTGGGTCATGACGCACGCGGCGCTCTGGGTTTTCGGGAAGGCGATGACTTCACGAATCGACTGGGCGCCGGTCATCAGCATGACCAGACGATCCAGACCGAAGGCCAGACCACCGTGTGGTGGTGCACCAAACTTCAGGGCGTCGAGCAGGAAGCCGAACTTCTCTTCCTGTTCTGCCGCCTCGATACCCAGCAGACGGAACACCGCCTGTTGCATTTCCTTACGGTGGATACGGATCGAACCGCCACCCAGTTCGGTACCGTTGAGGACCATGTCGTAGGCACGCGACAGCGCGGTGACCGGGTTGGCCGCCAGCTCTTCAGGGGAGCACTTGGGCGCGGTGAACGGGTGGTGCAGCGCAGTGAAGCTGCCGTCGTCGTTCTCTTCGAACATCGGGAAGTCGACAACCCACATCGGTGCCCACTCGCAGGTGTGCAGATTGAAGTCGTTACCGACCTTGATCCGCAGGGCGCCGAGCGCCTCGCTGACGATCTTGGCCTTGTCGGCACCGAAGAACACGATGTCGCCGTCGACCGCACCGACGCGATCGAGGATCACGTTGAGGTTGGCCTCAGGGATGTTCTTGACGATTGGCGACTGCAGGCCTTCGACGCCCTTGGCGCGCTCGTTGACCTTGATGTACGCCAGGCCCTTGGCACCATAGATACCGACGAACTTGGTGTACTCGTCGATGCGGCTGCGCGGCATGCTGGCAGCGCCAGGCACGCGCAGGGCGGCTACGCGGCATTTCGGATCGTTGGCCGGGCCACTGAAGACCTTGAACTCGACGTCCTTGAGCTGATCGGCAACGTCAACCAGTTCCAGCGGATTACGCAGGTCTGGTTTGTCGGAACCGTAGCGGCGCATGGCTTCTTCGAAGGTCATGTGCGGGAATTCGCCGAATTCCAGGTCCAGGACTTCCTTGAACAGCTTGCGGATCATGTTCTCGGTCAGGCCCATGATCTCGGATTCATTGAGGAAGCTGGTCTCAATGTCGATCTGGGTGAATTCCGGCTGACGGTCGGCACGCAGGTCTTCGTCGCGGAAGCACTTGGCGATCTGGTAGTAACGGTCGAAACCGGCAACCATCAGCAGTTGCTTGAACAGCTGCGGCGATTGCGGCAGGGCGAAGAAGCTGCCAGCGTGGGTGCGGCTCGGCACCAGGTAGTCACGCGCGCCTTCTGGGGTGGCACGGGTGAGGATCGGCGTTTCGACGTCAAGGAAGCCGTTTTCGTCGAGGTAGCGACGGATGCTGGAAGTGATCCGCGAGCGCAGGCGCAGCTTCTCGGCCATTTCCGGACGACGCAGGTCGATGAAGCGGTAGCGCAGGCGGGTTTCTTCGCCGACGTCGGAGTACTCGTTCAGCGGGAACGGCGGGGTTTCGGCCTCGTTGAGCACGGTCAGCTCGTAACCCAGCACTTCGATGGCACCGGAGGCCATGTTGGCGTTCACGGCGCCAGCTGGACGCGGACGCACCTTACCGGTGATCTGCACCACGTATTCGCTGCGCACGCGATCGGCGGCGGCGAAGCTGTCTGCGCGATCCGGGTCGAAAACGACCTGAGCCATGCCTTCGCGGTCACGGATATCGAGGAAAATCACCCCGCCGTGGTCGCGGCGACGATGGACCCATCCGCAAAGGGTAATTTCCTGACCTTCCAGGCTCTCGTTCAGTTGGCCGCAATAATGGCTGCGCATCATGATGGTGGTTTCGCTTCTCGTCATTCGTGTGTTCAGTGGAGGTCTTGGCGCCACAAAGGGCTAATAGTGCAAGACCCTGCCGGTGCAATTCAACTCAGTCGGCCTTGTCGCCGCCTGCAAGGTTCTTTTTCGCACCGGTCTTGAAGTCGGTTTCGTACCAGCCTGTACCGCCCAGGCGGAACCCCGGGGCAGAAATCAGTTTCTTCAGCTCGGGCTTCTGACACGCCGGGCAATCGCTCAGCGGTTCGGCGCTGATCTTCTGGAGGACTTCCATCTGGTGATCACAGGAAGCACATTGATAGTCGTACAGGGGCATAGGCGTGTCTCGTTAACCACAGCGCAGGCTGGTTCAGGCAGTAAAGAGCGGGATTATATATGGTTAAGGAGTGCTGTGCAGCCCGGCAACCGACTAGCGTGTCACCTGCGTGCCCAGCAGAAAGACCACACAGACCACCCGGATCAGGCCACTGAAATTTTTCACCCCGCCATGGCGCAGGTGCACTTCGCGGTCCACGTAGGACAGCACGGCGTTGACCGAGCACTGGTTTACCTCGGCGATCCGCTCAAGAATTCGCCAATAGACCTCTTCCAGCCGCAGGCAAGTGGCAAATCCATTCAAACGCACCGAGCGGGACAGCGGCTGGGCCAAGCCCATATTGAAGTTCGCCTCGAACGGATCGACCCCCTCCTTGCCCGGCCCGCCCGCCACACGCCCTGTGCGATTCATCCATGAAGACATACAAGCACCACGCGATCTGACTAACAGGGAAATAACCCCGAGCAATGGTTTTCACTCAGGGACATACCCTAATAAAGCGCTGCGGTGCGGTTTGCTGCCAGCAGACCTGCTTACTCTCGCTGTAGGATTGCTCGGCAAGACAACATGGATCGCATCACGACAGAACGCCTTCCTTATCAACGATCAATGCCCGGCCCCGTGAGGGGGTCCGGGCATTTTTGCCAAAGCGCTTGCTGCCCTGCTGGACTATTGACCTTCCAGCAACGAGCGCAACATCCAGGCAGTCTTTTCGTGCACTTGCATACGCTGGGTGAGCAGGTCTGCAGTCGGCTCGTCACTGACTTTATCGAGCAGCGGGAAAATGCTGCGCGCCGTGCGGGTCACGGCCTCCTGCCCTTGCACCAGCTGTTTGATCATTTCCTCGGCAGGCGGCACGCCCTCTTCTTCCTTGATCGAAGACAAACGGACATAGATCGAACAAGCACCGCACCTGCGACACAGCGCTGCAGGCGCCGACGGTTCTGGCCCGGAGCAAGCGACACACGGTTTGCCGATGATTTGAGAAGCCTTGGGCTTTGCTGTTAAATAGGCGGCGTGCCGCCCCTGACGATTGTCAGTGCTGGGGCGCATAGGCTGGCCTTTTCTCACGTTTTTGCGCTTTTCAAGCCAATGCGCGCCGTGATGTCAGCTCTTCCTGTGATTTGCCTTATCAATGTGAGCCAACCAACATGTTCAAGATCGTCCACCTGTTGACGGGCGCTGCAGCTTTGCTGCTGTCCTTCATACCCAGTCTAAGAACCGATGCAGTCCCCCTGCTGCAGCAACCGGAGGCCATTTACCTGGCACTGCTCGGCCTGCTCAACCTGCTTCTCGCCCCCGTGGTCCCCCAGCACTACAAAGGCGCACGTCTGCACCTCCAGCGCCTGGCCAGTGTTTTGCTGGTGCTGGCCGTGGTACTGCAAACCCTGGCCCTGCTGGCCCGCCCGGAACTGGGCAACCTGCCAGCGCTGGGCGCCACCCTGCTGGCCGTTGCGCTGCATCTGCTCGCCGGCTTCCTCAAAACCGCCAGCGCGCGCAGCCAACACACCCAGTACGACATGAGCAACCGCGATACCGGTACGGTCAAGTGGTTCAACACCTCCAAGGGCTTCGGCTTTATCTCCCGCGATTCGGGTGATGACATTTTTGTCCACTTCCGCGCGATTCGCGGCGAAGGTCACCGTGTCCTGGTCGAAGGCCAGCGTGTGGAGTTCTCGGTGATGAACCGTGACAAAGGCCTGCAAGCCGAAGACGTGATCGCCGCCCCACGGCGCTGATCCTGCTTCAATAAAAAAACCGCGGCGCCAAGGCGACCGCGGTTTTTTATATCTGCGCGCAACACCACTCAATAGTGCGGCGGCGGCGCCTCTTCCTCGCTGCTCTGATACTGGCCGACCATTTCCTCGTAACGCTTGAGCAGTGCCGCCATCTGCAACTGCAGGCGCTCAACCACCCGCTGCTGTTCGACCAGCACATCATTAAGGGCCTGGATTGTATCGTCCTGGAAGGCCAGACGGCTTTCCAGCTCGGTTACCCGCGCTTCAAGTGTCATTTCTCACACCTCGGCGAATGTGAAGTTGTCATCGAGCACTGTCGCCAGACGCCTGCGAACATCCGCAACCTCTTCGGCAGTATAAGCAGTTGCCGGTTTGTGTCCCCAGACCGGAGCAGGCCAGGCCGGATCGTTGCGCCGCCGCACGATGACATGCATATGAAGTTGACTGACGACATTACCCAAGGTAGCGACATTCATTTTATCGGCAGCAAAACTGTCCTTGAGGTTTTCGGCCAAGGCCGTGGTTTCTTTCCAGAGTTGCGCCTGATCACTGTCATCCAGCTGGAACAATTCACTGATATCAGCACGACGCGGCACCAGAATAAACCAGGGATAGTTGGCGTCCTTGCTCAGCAACAGCCGACAAAGAGGAAAGTCCCCGAGCACATGGGTGTCTTCTTGTAGACGTTGATCCAGATCAAACACAGGGGCATCTCCTACAACTGTTTAATACCTGGCCCGCGCACAGCCAAGCCAGCGCCACAGACCGAATGCTGCAGGATACCCCTGTTCGCGTAGCGGAGCATTGCCAGGTAGTCAGTAAAAAGCAGAAACGCACCGGTCTG
>JBOICD010000286.1:0-5089 GCA_050739855.1 Pseudomonas sp. | reverse complement strand
GATCAGGTTACGGTCGCCAAACACGTTGTCGACGCGACCGACCGGCGGCCAGTATTTGCCTTCCACCAGCGTCGCCAGCGGGTACACCGCCTGCTCGCGGCTGTATGGATGGCTCCACTCACCGGCAATTTCAGCAGCCGTATGCGGCGCGTTTTTCAGCGGGTTGTCGTCCTTGTCCAGGCTGCCGTTTTCCACCGCGCGAATCTCTTCGCGGATGCGGATCATCGCCTCGCAGAAGCGATCCAGTTCTTCTTTGGACTCGCTTTCGGTCGGTTCGATCATCAACGTACCGGCCACCGGGAACGACATGGTCGGGGCGTGGAAACCGAAGTCGATCAGGCGCTTGGCCACGTCGTCGACGCTGATGCCGCTGCTGTCCTTGAGTGGGCGCAGGTCGAGGATGCACTCGTGTGCCACCAGGCCATTGCTGCCGGTGTATAACACAGGATAGTGCTCTTCCAGGCGGCGGGCGATGTAGTTGGCATTGAGGATCGCCATCTGCGAGGCACGCTTGAGACCGGCACCCCCCATCATGCGAATGTACATCCAGGTGATCGGCAGGATGCTGGCGCTGCCGAACGGTGCGGCGCAGACCGCGCCCTGCTTGTTTTCCATGTGAGCGTGACCTGGCAGGAACGGCGCCAGGTGCGATTTGACGCCGATCGGGCCGACGCCCGGGCCGCCACCGCCGTGCGGAATGCAGAAGGTCTTGTGCAGGTTCAGGTGCGAGACGTCGCCGCCGAACTTGCCCGGGGCGCAGAGGCCGACCATGGCGTTCATGTTGGCGCCGTCGATGTACACCTGGCCGCCGTTGTCGTGGATGATCGCGCAGATTTCGCCGATGGCTTCTTCGAACACGCCATGGGTCGACGGGTAGGTGATCATCAGCGCCGCGAGGTGTTCGCGGTGCTCGATGGCCTTGGCGCGCAGGTCGTCGATATCGACGTTGCCACGGGCGTCACAGGCGGTCACCACCACGCGCATGCCGGCCATATGGGCGGTGGCCGGGTTGGTGCCGTGGGCCGAGGACGGGATCAGGCAGATGTCGCGGCGGGCATCGCCACGGCTCTGGTGGTAGGCGCGGATGGCCAGGAGACCTGCGTACTCGCCCTGGGAGCCAGCGTTGGGCTGCAGCGACACGGCGTCATAGCCGGTGGCGGCACAGAGCATGGCCTCCAGCTCGTCGGTCAGTTGTTGGTAGCCCTGGCTCTGTTCGGCAGGTGCGAACGGGTGCAGGTTGCCGAACTCGGCCCAGGTCACCGGGATCATTTCGCTGGCAGCGTTGAGCTTCATGGTGCACGAACCCAGCGGGATCATGGTGCGGTCCAGCGCCAGGTCCTTGTCGGCCAGGCGGCGCAGGTAGCGCATCAGCTCGGTTTCGCTGTGGTAGCGGTTGAATACCGGGTGCTCGAGGATCGCCGACTGGCGCAGCAGGGCGGCAGGCAACTGAGCCTGAACGCTGGCAGCCAGGGTGCTGAATGCAGGCACGGCTTTACCGTCGGCAAACAGCTGCCACAGCGCTTCGACGTCAGCCTGGGTGCTGGTTTCATCCAGCGACAGGCCCAGGCGCTGGGCGTCGATCTGGCGCAGGTTCAGGCGCTGGGCCCGGGCCTTGTCGTGCAGGCTGGCGGTAGCGTCGCCGGTGGCCAGGGTCAGGGTATCGAAGAATGCTGCGGTTTCGACGCTGACGCCGAGTTGCTTGAGGCCGGCAGCGAGGATCGCGGTCAGGGCGTGGGTGCGCTGGGCGATCTGCTTCAGGCCCTGCGGGCCGTGGTAGACGGCGTACATGCTGGCGATGTTGGCCAGCAGTACCTGGGCGGTGCAGATGTTGCTGGTGGCTTTCTCGCGACGGATATGTTGCTCGCGGGTCTGCATGGCCAGGCGCAGGGCGGTCTTGCCGAAGCGGTCGATGGACACGCCGACCAGGCGGCCGGGCATGTCACGCTTGGACGCATCGCGGGTGGAGAAGTAGGCCGCGTGCGGGCCACCGAAGCCCAGCGGTACGCCGAAGCGCTGGGCGCTACCGATGGCGACGTCGGCACCGAACTCGCCGGGCGGGGTCAGCAGGGTCAGGGCCAGCAGATCGGCGGCGACTGCGACCAGGGCGTTGGCGGCGTGGAAGCGCGCGACCAGTTCGCCGTAGTCGAACACTTCACCATTGCTGGCCGGGTATTGCAGCAGGGCGCCGAAGAAGGCGCTGACATCATCGAGTTCGCGTTCGTCACCGACCACCACTTCGATACCCAGCGGCTCGGCACGGGTACGCAATACGTCGAGGGTTTGCGGGTGGCAATGCACGGAGGCAAAGAAGGCGTGGCTGCTCTTGTTCTTGCTCAGGCGCTTGCAGAAGGTCATGGCTTCGGCGGCGGCGGTGGCTTCGTCGAGCAGCGAGGCGTTGGCGATCGGCAGGCCGGTGAGGTCGCTGATCAGGGTCTGGAAATTGAGCAGTGCTTCCAGGCGGCCCTGGGAAATCTCTGGCTGATACGGGGTGTAGGCGGTGTACCAGGCCGGGTTTTCCAACAGGTTGCGCAGGATCGGTGCCGGGGTATGGCAGTTGTAGTAACCCTGGCCGATGAAGCTCTTGAACAGTTGGTTGTTGCCGGCGATGGCCTTGAGCGACGCCAGGGCGTCGGCTTCGCTTTGCCCGGCGCCCAGTTCCAGCACGCTGGTGCCCTTGATGCTGTCGGGGATGACGGCGGCGCTCATGGCTTCCAGGGAGTCGAAACCCAGGGTGGCAAGCATTTGCTGCTCGTCAGCCTGGCGCGGGCCGATATGACGGGCGATGAATTCGTTGGCAGTGCCGAGGTTGATGGTCATGGCGAGTCCTCAGGCGTCAGCGTTGGCTTTGATCAGGCGGTCGTAGGCATCCTGGTCGAGCAGTTGCGCAACGGCACCTGCATCGGCCGGAATGAAGCGGAAGAACCAGCCTTCGCCCAGCGGATCTTCGTTGACCAGTTCAGGGTTGCCTTCCAGTTGCTCGTTAACCGCGACTACTTCGCCGGTCAGCGGCATGTACACGCCGCTGGCAGCCTTCACCGACTCGACGGTCGACGCTTCGGCACCCTGGTCGTAGCTCTGCAGCTCCGGCAGTTGCACATAAACCACGTCGCCCAGGGCGTTCTGAGCGAAGGCGGTAATCCCGACGGTGACACTGCCGTCAGCTTCAGTACGCAGCCATTCGTGATCTTCGGTAAAACGCAACTCGCTCATGGAAACTCCTCAAGGGTAGGCGTGGCTCAGGTTCGGCACTGAGCACTGATAATGAGGAGTTCCTTAGCAATTTTGCGGCCATTTATAAAAATTCTATATAAATCAATAAGATAGATTTTATGCGTGGCAATAAAATATCGTCGGTGTAGCGAAAACGATACACCTGAGGGCAAGAAAAAAACATCAAGGGGATCAAAACCTTGCAGCACAGCGCTCAAACTGTTCTGTACTGAAATCGTTACGCTGTAGCGATTTCAGTACGGTTGCGAATCGTATTCAGGACTTGGCCGGGATCCCGTATTTGCGCAGGCGGTGTGCGATGGCGGTATGCGAAGTCTGCAGGCGGTTGGCCAGCTGGCGGGTAGAGGGGTAGGTGGTGTAAAGCTTTTCCAGCAGGGTACGTTCGAAATCCTCCACTGCCTGTTCCAGGCTATCCACATCGCCACTCTGTTCGCGGGCTACCGAGGTGCCGGCGATGTCCAGATCGCCGATGTCGACCAGGCTGCTTTCGCAAATGGCCGCCGCGCGGAAGATCACGTTCTGCAGCTGCCGCACATTGCCCGGCCAGCGGTTGCCAAGCAGGGCCGCGTAAGTGCCCGGGGCCAGGCGGCACAGGGGGCGCTGGATCTGGGTGCAGGCCTGCTGCATGAAGTAGCCGGCCAGCAGCAGGATGTCCTGGCCGCGTTCACGTAGCGGTGGCACCTGCAGGTTGAGTACGTTCAGGCGGTAGAACAGGTCTTCGCGAAAGCTGCCATCGGCGACCATTTTCTCCAGGTCGCGGTGCGTGGCGCTGAGGATTCGCACATCGACCTTTACTTCGCGATCGCCACCGACCCGGCGGAAGCTGCCGTCGTTGAGAAACCGCAGGAGCTTGGCCTGCAGGTACGGCGACATTTCACCGATCTCGTCGAGGAACACCGTGCCCTGGTTGGCCAGTTCCATCAGGCCTGGTTTACCGCCGCGCTGGGCGCCGGTGAAGGCGCCAGGGGCATACCCGAACAGCTCGCTCTCGGCGAGGTTTTCCGGCAATGCCGCGCAGTTCAGCGCCAGGAACGGTGCACTGTGGCGGCTGCTGATAGCGTGGCAGGCGCGGGCTACCAGCTCTTTGCCGGTACCGGTTTCACCATGGATCAGCAGCGGCGCATCGAGGGCCGCCACGCGCAGGGCGCGGGCTTTGAGGGTGCGGATCGGTGGCGAGTCGCCGAGCAGGGCATCGAAGCCTTCGGCGTGATCGTGGTGCAAGGCCGACAGCCGTTCGCCGATGCGGTTGGGCTGGTACAGGGTCAACAGGGCGCCGGCATTGGTGATCGGGGTGGCATCGAGCAACAGGGTCTGGCCGTTGAGTACCACTTCGCGCATGGGCAGGCGAAAGCCCTGTTCGATCAACGCCTCAAGCAGGCCAGGGTCGTCAAACAGATCGACCACCGAGCGATCCGAGGGCTCCTGACCGCACAGGGCCACCAGCGCCGGATTGGCCAGCAGCACGTGACCGGCGCTGTCCAGGGCTAATACCGGGTCGCTCATGGCGGCGAGCAAGGCATCGAGCTGCAGGTGGCGGCGCTGGCCGGGAAGGATGTCGACGACCCGCACCGATTGCACACCGTGCACGTTCAACAGGGCATCGTGCAGCTCTTCGAGGACATGCGGGCTGAGGGTCGGGGCGTCGATGTAAACGTTGGGCGGCACCATCTCCACGGCGTCCAGGTTGAGGTTGCGGGCACCGAGCAGGGCCAGTACTTCCTGGGTGATGCCGACGCGGTCGATGAAGCTGACGTGGATGCGCATGGGGAAACGGGTTCAAGGCTGCCGAAGACGGCAAGTATGCCTTAAATCGCGGGGCAAGCCCGCTCCCACACACTGCATCGGGTGGGAGCGGGCT
>JBOICD010000285.1:0-5099 GCA_050739855.1 Pseudomonas sp. | reverse complement strand
CCGAGCAGCAGTACCGGGCACTCGTCTGTGTAACGCGCACAGCAGGCCGGTACTCGTCTCAGGACAACGGAGCGTCGTAGATGAGTAACAAGAACAACGATGACCTGCAGCGCCAAGCCTCGGAAAACACACTGGGCCTGAACCCGGTGATTGGCTTGCGCCGTAAGGATTTGCTGACATCTGCGCGAATGGTGCTGGGTCAGGCCATTCGCCAACCGCTGCACAGTGCCAAGCATGTCGCGCATTTCGGCTTGGAACTCAAGAATGTGGTCTTCGGTAAATCGGCCCTGCAACCGGAGAGCGACGACCGTCGCTTCAATGATCCGGCCTGGAGCCAGAACCCGCTGTATCGCCGCTATCTGCAGACCTACCTTGCCTGGCGTAAAGAACTGCACGACTGGATCGACACCAGCAACCTGTCGGAGCAGGACATCAGTCGCGGTCACTTCGTCATCAACCTGATGACCGAAGCCATGGCCCCGACCAACACTGCGGCCAACCCGGCAGCGGTCAAACGTTTCTTTGAAACCGGCGGCAAAAGCCTGCTCGACGGACTGTCGAACCTGGCCAAGGACATGGTCCACAATGGCGGTATGCCTAGCCAGGTGAACATGGCGGCCTTCGAGGTCGGCAAGAACCTGGGCACCAGCGAAGGCGCAGTGGTGTTTCGCAACGACGTGCTGGAACTGATCCAGTACCGACCGATCACCGAACAGGTGCATGCCCGCCCGTTGCTGGTGGTGCCACCACAGATCAACAAGTTCTATGTCTTCGACTTGAGCCAGGAGAAGAGCCTGGCGCGCTTCTGCCTGCGCTCCAATGTACAGACCTTCATCGTCAGCTGGCGCAACCCGACCAAGGCCCAGCGCGAATGGGGCCTGTCGACCTACATCGATGCGCTCAAGGAAGCCGTCGACGTGATCCTGGCGATCACCGGCAGCAAAGACCTGAACATGCTCGGCGCCTGCTCCGGTGGCATCACCTGCACTGCCCTGTTGGGGCACTACGCAGCGTTGGGCGAAACCAAGGTCAATGCCCTGACCCTGCTGGTCAGCGTCCTCGACACCACCCTCGACAACCAGGTCGCGCTGTTCGTCGACGAGCAGACCCTGGAAACCGCCAAGCGCCACTCCTATCAGGCCGGTGTGCTTGAAGGCCGCGACATGGCCAAGGTGTTCGCCTGGATGCGCCCCAACGACCTGATCTGGAACTACTGGGTCAACAACTACCTGCTCGGCAACGAGCCACCGGTGTTCGACATCCTGTTCTGGAACAACGACACCACGCGCCTGCCGGCCGCCTTCCATGGCGACCTGATCGAAATGTTCAAAAGTAATCCACTGACCCGCGCCGGTGCACTGGAAGTGTGCGGCACGCCGATCGACCTGAAGAAAGTCACCGCCGACATCTACAGCCTGGCCGGCACCACCGATCACATCACCCCCTGGCAGTCCTGCTACCGCTCGGCCCAGCTGTTTGGCGGCAATGTCGAGTTCGTGCTGTCCAACAGCGGGCATATCCAGAGCATCCTCAACCCGCCGGGCAATCCCAAGGCACGTTACATGACCGGTAGCGAGCTGCCGACACTGGCCAGCGACTGGCAAGAGAATGCCCACAAGCACACCGACTCCTGGTGGCTGCACTGGCAAGCCTGGATGGCGGCACGTTCCGGGGAACTGAAAAAAGCGCCGGCGCGCCTGGGTAACAAGGCCTATCCCGCTGGCGAGGCATCGCCGGGGACCTACGTTCACGAGCGTTGATTGCAGCGGCCGCCGCGGCCAGTTGCTGGTCGCGGCGAACTCTCCACCACAGGGCTTCGCGCATGCCGCAACCGTACCTATTCAGAACCGTCGACCTGGGTGGCCAGACCATCCGCACCGCGGTTCGCCCCGGCAAGCCGCACTTGACGCCCTTGCTGATCTTCAACGGCATCGGCGCCAACCTGGAGCTGGTGTTCCCGTTCATCCAGGCCCTGGACCCGGACCTGGAGGTCATCGCCTTCGACGTACCGGGTGTCGGTGGCTCGTCGACGCCCAGGCATCCCTACCGTTTTCCCGGGCTGGCCAGGCTCACCGCGCGCATGCTCGATTACCTCGACTACGGGCAGGTCAATGTGATCGGCGTGTCCTGGGGTGGTGCACTGGCCCAGCAGTTTGCCCATGACTATCCCGAGCGCTGCAAAAAGCTGGTGCTGGCGGCTACCGCGGCGGGCACAGTCATGGTGCCGGGCAAGCCCAAGGTGCTGATGCTGATGGCCAGTCCCAGGCGTTATATACAACCGTCCCATGTCATTCGCATCGCGCCGCAGATCTATGGCGGGGCCTTTCGCCGTGACCCCGACCTGGCCATGGCGCATGCCGCCAAAGTGCGCTCCTCAGGCAAGCTCGGTTACTACTGGCAACTGTTCGCCGGGCTCGGCTGGACCAGCATTCACTGGCTGCACAAGATCCAGCAGCCGACCCTGGTGCTGGCCGGTGACGATGACCCGCTGATTCCACTGATAAATATGCGTCTGCTGGCCTGGCGTATTCCCAATGCCCAGCTACACATAATCGACGACGGTCACTTGTTCCTGATCACCCGGGCCGAAGCGGTGGCCCCGATCATCATGAAGTTTCTCGAGCAAGAGCGCCAACGCGCCGTCATGCACCCACGCCCAGCCCCCGGTTAAGACGCTGACATGAGGTTGGTGTCGCTCTTGCATTGATCTGTTTGTAGTTGGCCTGACGACGGAGTGTTGCCTGATGAAAGACAAGCCCGCGAAGGGGTCGGTACCGGTCCCCGCCTCGTATATGAACGTGCAGAATGCAATCACCGGCCTGCGTGGCCGCGACCTGCTTTCCACGTTGCGCAATGTCAGCCGCCACAGCCTGCGCCATCCACTGCACACGGCCAAGCATATGCTCGCCCTGGGCAACCAGCTGGGACGCGTGCTGCTCGGCGACACACCGCACCAGCCCAACCCGCGCGACAACCGTTTCAAGGACCCGGCGTGGAATCTCAATCCCTTTTACAGCCGTGGCCTGCAGGCTTATCTCGCCTGGCAGAAACAGACCCGACAGTGGATCGATGAAAGCCAGCTGGAGCCCGATGACCGCGCCCGCGCGCACTTCCTGTTTGCCTTGCTCAACGATGCGATGTCGCCGAGCAACTCCCTGCTCAACCCCGCCGCCGTCAAGGAGCTGTTCAACTCAGGTGGTCTGAGCCTGGTGCGGGGGTTGAACCACCTGGTCGATGACCTGCGCCACAACGATGGCTTGCCGCGCCAGGTCAATCCCCATGCCTTCGAGGTCGGTCGAAACCTGGCCACCACGCCAGGCGCAGTGGTGTTTCGCAGCGAGCTGCTGGAGCTGATCCAGTACAAGCCGATGAGCGAGAAACAGTACGCCCGGCCGGTGCTGGTAGTACCGCCACAGATCAACAAGTTCTACATCTTCGACTTGAGCCCGGCCAACAGCTTCGTGCAATACATGCTCAAAAATGGCCTGCAGACCTTCATGATCAGCTGGCGCAACCCCGACCCGCGCCATCGTGAATGGGGCCTGTCGAGCTACGTCGAAGCCCTGGAAGAAGCCATGAATGTCTGCCGGGCCATCACCGGCAGCCGCGAGGTCAACCTGATGGGCGCCTGCGCCGGGGGCCTGACCATGGCTGCCCTGCAAGGCCACCTGCAGGCCAAGCGACAATTGCGCAGGGTCAGCAGCGCCACCTACCTGGTCAGCCTGCTCGACAGCCAGATCGACAGCCCCGCCAGCCTGTTCGCCGACGAGCAGACCCTGGAAGCGGCCAAGCGTCGCTCCTACCAGCAGGGCGTGCTCGATGGCCGGGAGATTGCCAAGGTATTCGCCTGGATGCGCCCCAACGACCTGATCTGGAACTACTTCGTCAACAACTACCTGCTCGGCAAGGCGCCACCGGCCTTCGACATTCTCTACTGGAACAACGACAACACCCGCCTGCCTGCGGCCCTGCACGGCGACCTGCTGGACTTCTTCAAGCACAACCCGCTGGCTCATGCCGCCGGCCTTGAGGTCTGCGGCACACCGATCGACCTGCAGAAAGTCAACGTCGACAGCTTCAGCGTGGCCGGCAACAACGACCACATCACCCCCTGGGATGCGGTCTACCGCTCGACCTTGCTGCTGGGTGGCGACAAGCGCTTCATCCTGGCCAATAGCGGCCATGTGCAAAGCATCCTCAACCCACCCGGCAATCCCAAGGCGCATTATGTCGACAACCCGCGCCTGAGCAGTGACCCGCGGGCCTGGTTCTACGATGCCAAGCAGGTCGACGGTAGTTGGTGGCCACAGTGGCTGGAATGGATTCAGGCGCGCTCAGGCACCCAACGCGAAACCCTGATGGCTCTGGGTAACCAGAACTACCCTCCCATGGACCCCGCGCCCGGTACTTACGTGCAGGCGCGTTGAACAAGTAGAACGGATGAAAACCCGCGACCGAATTCTCGAGTGTGCCCTGCAGCTGTTCAACCAGCAGGGCGAACCGAATGTCTCGACCCTGGAAATCGCCAATGAGATGGGGATCAGCCCGGGCAACCTGTACTACCACTTCCACGGCAAGGAGCCGCTGGTCCTGGGCTTGTTCGAGCGCTTCGAAGACGAATTGACACCGCTGCTCGACCCGCCCCTGGAGGTGCGCCTGGATGCCGAGGACTATTGGCTGTTCCTGCACCTGATCGTCGAGCGCATGGCCCAGTACCGCTTCCTGTTCCAGGACCTGTCGAACCTGACCGGGCGCCTGCCCAAGCTGGCCCGTGGCATGCGCAACCTGCTCAATGCCCTCAAGCGCACCCTGGCCGCCCTGCTCGCCAGCCTCAAGGCCCAGGGCCAGGTGGTCAGCGACACGCGGGCGTTGGGGCAACTGGTGGAACAGATCACCCTGACGCTGTTGTTCTCCCTCGACTACCAGCGCGTGCTGGCCCGTGAAGGAGAAGTCGGGGTGGTGGTGTATCAGGTGATGATGCTGGTAGCGCCGCACCTGGATACCGGGTCGCGGCATGCGGCCGAGCAGATCGCCTTGAGGTATCTGGATGGCTGAAAAGCATCGCGGGGCAAGCCCGCTCCCACCGATTACTACGGTGG
>JBOICD010000284.1:0-5103 GCA_050739855.1 Pseudomonas sp. | reverse complement strand
GAAACAGATAGCAACGATCCCCAGACCAACCATGGCGGGGTTGAGACGGTTGCGACCAAGGCCTCCACTGCCGTGTTTACACAGTGCGAGAGCGGCAAAACTGGCCAGGGCGATCATCCACAGCGGCACCAGCAGCGGCAATGCCCGAGCCAGTATCAGGCCTAGCACCAGCCAGCTCAGGTCGCTCAAACCCGCGCGTACATTACGTCCGCGCAGGCGCAGCAGGCCGGCTTCGAAGCCCAGGGCGAGCAGCACGCACCAGAAGGTCTGCAACCAGACCATGACGCCAAATTGCCAGGCGTACAGGGCGGTGCCCGGCAGGAGACACAGGCTGACCAGCAGCATCACTGTGCGGAGTTGTAGGTGCGCGGTAGGACGGCGTATCAGGCTCATGCACGTATCTCCGTCTTGCTCTGGCGGAAGCGTTCGCGCAGCGGGATATTGCTCGGACAGATGCTGCTGCAGCTGCCGCATTCGATACAGGCATCCAAGCGCAGTTCCTGCAGGCTGGCCTTGTCAAGGCGTTCGGCGGCAGCGTAGAGATCCAGCGGTCTGAGCGACATCGGGCAGACATCCACGCAGCGCGTACAGCGAATGCAACTGCCTGCGGGTTGGGTTGCCGGCAGGTAGCGCTCAGCGCCGAATATCAGGCAACTACTGGTCTTGCTGATGACGGCAGTGGGGGCCGGTAGCGGCTGTCCCATCATCGGGCCGCCGACCTGGGTCAACTGTCCTCCGGGGGCCGCGCCAGCAATCGCGCGCAGTGCGCTGACCGGGTAACCCACCGGCACCAGGACATTCCCGGGGCGCTCGCAGTCCCCGGTCAGCGTCAGCACGCGTCTTATCAGTGGTTCGCCCTGGAAGATGGCCCGGCCCAGTGCGTAGAGCGTTGCGACATTCAGCGCCAGGACGCCGATATCGGCGGGCCGGGTCCCTGGCGCCAGGTTGCGGCCACTAAGGCTCTTGATCATCAACGGCTGCCCCCCTGCCGGGTAACGCTCCGGTAGCGGACATATCTCGACCCGGGTACGCGCCTGGCGAGCGGCGGCACGTAACGTGGCCATCGCCTCCGGTTTGTTGGTTTCGATACCGAAACGGGTCAGCGTTATTCCCAGCAGCGCGGCGACATAGTCGGCGGCCTCGATCAACGCTTCGGCATGTTCGCGCATGAGGCGGTCATCGCAGGTAAGGAAGGGCTCGCATTCGGCACCGTTGATCAGCAGCAGATCGGGCTGCTGGGCGCCGGCCAGCTTGAGGGCCGTCGGGAAACCCGCCCCACCAAGGCCGACTATGCCCATCTGCAATGCTCGTTCGACCAGCGTCTCGGGCGTTTGCGGTAGCCCCAGCACCGGGCGTTCGATCCACTCATCCAAACCATCTGCGTTCAGAATGACGGCCATGACTGGCTCGGCCGAGTCGGCCGCGAAGGCGAGATCAATCCGTTCCACGATGCCGGAGGTACTGGCATGCACCCAAGCGGTGTTGTCATCGCCAATACCGATCACCTCGCCCTTGCGCACATGCTGTCCCGGCTGCACGCAAGGCTGGACAGACCGGCGACCCCGCCCGAGCGGAATCGCCAGCTGTATTTTTCCGACCGCGACCGGGGCAACCGGCGTGGCGTTGGATAGTTCTTTGTAGCCCCTGAGCTCGATCCCTCCGTGCCAACTACGCTGTGAGGGTGAGGCGATGGCCAGCAGGCGGCGCCAGAAGGGTTTCTGTTGCGGCTGACGCTGGGCGCGGATGCGGCCCTGAATGCGTTCGTCGCTCTGCAACGAATGGCTAGACATGTTCTGTCCTCCAATTTTTGGGCAAAAAACGCCCCTATGCGCTAATGCACATGATGGTTTTTTGGCTTCCGGGACGTTGAGCGGAAAGGGAGGGGGGACAATTGATCACCCGCGCAACTCAGAGTGTTGAATGGGGGCTTTGTTCGGTTTTTGATCAGACTTGCTGATGAACGGTAGACCAATTGCCAGCTTGCGTGGTGGTCAGCAGGTGTGCTCCGAGGCGTCGTCGCCAACGGCCGTGGTGTGCTCCCAGGCCCTGGCCCGGGTAGTCCGCGTTCGCTAGAGAATACCTTCGACGGTCATGCGCAGATACATCCCACGCACAAGCGTGGGAACGATGAATTAGGCCGTGAGTGAGGCGGGTTGTGCCAACTTGTGGAGCGTGCGGGGCGCCATTTGCGCAAGTGCAGCTTTACGCTCTAGTAAACACTTGGTGCCTGCAGTTCTGGTGAAATAACGTGCGCCGCGAAGGGGCGGCCAGAATCAGCGAGGTGTCGAATGATGCGCGCAAGTCTGCTGGTGATGCTGTTGACGTTGCTGTATGGCTGCGGCGAACGGATCGAACGCTTTTCCGGGCCAACCATGGGGAGCACTTATTCGATCCAGTACGTACCCACCGCGCAGACGCCCGACTCGCAGCAAGTAAAGGCCGAAGTCGAGATGATACTCGAGGCGCTCGACCAGCAGTTCTCCACCTGGCGCGGCGACTCCGTGGTTTCCCGCTTCAACGATTTGCCGGCCGGCGCCTGTCAGGCGGTGCCGGAAGATATGCATCACTTGCTGGCGTACGGTGAGTTTCTGTTCCGCGAGAGTGGCGGGGCTTTCGACCTGACGGTGCTGCCATTGATGAACCTCTGGGGCTTCGGTCCGCAGTCACGAGGGAAGCAGGTGCCGGATGCGAGCGCACTGGCACGGGAGCGGGCACGGGTAGGGCTCCAGCACTTGCGCCTGGATGGAGAAAAGCTGTGCAAGGATGTGGCAGCGCAACTGGATTTCGACAGCATGGTCGCCGGCTATGCGGTGGATCGGGTCGGCGATAGGCTTTCGGCCCTGGGTATCCAGGCCTATCTGGTCGAGATCACCGGCGAACTCAAGGGGGTCGGCCGCAAGCCGGATGGCTCGCCCTGGCGCATCGCCCTCGAGGTGCCGAGCGGCGGGCGCGAGCAGCAAGTGGAGCGCACCATTGCACTGGATGGCTTCGGCGTTGCCACCTCCGGCGATTACCGCAACTATTTCGAGGAAGGTGGCCAGCGCTATTCGCACACCTTCGATCCACGTGTCGGCAGGCCGGTCAAGCACGCGCTGGCGGCAGTGACGGTGGTCGACCCTTCGGCGCTGCATGCCGATGCCTTGGATACACTGTTGATGGTGCTCGGCCCGGAGGAGGGCTATGCCTTCGCCGAGCGGCATGACGTCGCCGCCTATTTCATCATGCACCAGGGGCCGGGTTTCGTTGCTCGGGCGACGCCGCGATTCGAGTCGTTGTTTCCTAGTCAGGGCAAGACGAAGCAGTAGTTGAAGGAAAACCCGCCTACCGGTTGACCAAGCGCTAATGTGCTGCGCTTCGCGGAGCGACTAGGATGGTGTTCACGACACCATCGCCCTTAATACAGGGGTCAGGTAGGTGCCTTCGCTGAACGCTTACATAGAGGCTATGTGCGCTACAGTCGCTGGTCACGCAAAGGCGTTTGGGGGCAGATGATGGCGGCACTCGCTGCTGACGCCGACCTGGAGCACTTGATGGTGGATGGCAGCATCGTGCGGGTTCATCAACATGGTGCGGCAAAAAAAAACAGGTCAGGACATCGAGGCTATGGGCAAGTCCCGAGGGGGACTGAGCACCAAGATCCATGCAGCGGTCGATGCCTTGGGCAATCCAGTACGCATGCTGTTAACACCTGGACAAGCCTCCGAATATGGTCAGGCTGAAGCGTTGATTGAGGGGTTTAGCTTCGAGGCCGTATTGGCCGACAAGGGTTATGACTCAGACGCCTTTGTTGAGGTCATCCAACGTCGTGGCGCTGAGGCGATCATCCCCTTGAAAAAGAACCGCCTGAACCCTCGCCGCCTTGATCGACATCTCTACAAGGCTCGCAACCTGGTAGAGCGGTTTTTCCAGAAGTTGAAGCAGTTCCGTCGGAAAGCGACACGATACGAGCGACTGGCCAGTAACTACCAGTCGATGCTGTGCCTTGTGTCTACTGTCATATGGCTGGCCTGAATGAGAACACACCTAGACCCGATGCCAGTGACGATAGGTTGCTGGAAGATCACACCAGGGGCGCGTTCGAGCAACCCGGAGTCCGCCTCGACAAACTGACGGTTATCGAGGGCAGTCACGCCTCTGTCGCTGACTTTACCCGGCAACTGTTCCTTGATTCGATCCCATTGATCGCCACGAAGCCAATTGCGCCTCACCGTTACCGCAAATGGCATTCAAACAAAGGTAACGAATGCCGCTCACTTGACCTCGGTTGGGACTCCCCAGATGTGGGAAAAAAACCCACG
Organism: Pseudomonas sp.; assembly: GCA_050739855.1. Classification (GTDB taxonomy): domain Bacteria; phylum Pseudomonadota; class Gammaproteobacteria; order Pseudomonadales; family Pseudomonadaceae; genus Aquipseudomonas. Next base: position 805 of record JBOICD010000284.1, on the reverse strand, counting down.
ACCACTTGTCTGTTCGAGTGTTGCTCGCCCTTGCTCAAGGCCAACCCGTACCTAGACTCATTTTGGTTATAACCAAGTTGGGCAGGTGATCGACATGATTCAAGACCAAACCGAAGCAAGGGCTGACAATGCCCCGGACGACCCCGCGCGACGTGACCTGCTGCTCGGCCTACTGACCCTCTACTCCTTCTCCCTGATCCCCTGGAGCGTGGTGCAAGCGGCCCCGAATGATGCACGCGGCGCCTTCCGAGTGGTTTCCGAACTCATCACCGGCCGCCGCTCCCTCAGAGGTGGAATTGAAGGTGACATCTTCGAGAAGCTCACTGCCGACGACCCCGGATTTCCTGCAAAGATCGTGGCGCTGCTGGCGTTGATTGAGGAGCGCCGGCTGCATATCGACCTATTGCAGGCAGTCTTGGATGCCGAGTTCCCGGCACTGGCGCCGCTACCTCGCCAGATCGCCAGCGGATGGTTCCTCGGCGTGGTCGGCACCGGTTTCAAGGCACTTACCGTGGCCTACGAGCACGCCCTGAATGCGGAAATCGTTGAGGATGTACTGGAACCGCAGGGCTTCTGCCTTGGCAATCCAGGCGTCTGGGCCGAGTCACCACTCTCTTGAGGTGCATTCCATGTCTGAACAACCCACGCTGTCCGCCGATTACGTCGTGATCGGCTCCGGTATCTGTGGCTCGCTGCTGGCACGCCGGCTGGCGCAACAAGGTGCCTCGGTGCTGATCCTCGAAGCGGGCCCGCGTATCAAACGCGACGACATCTTCAAAGCATTCATCGACACACCGCGCAAGAA
>JBOICD010000283.1:0-5125 GCA_050739855.1 Pseudomonas sp. | reverse complement strand
GTCTCCACCACCTCCCAGGTGCCTTTCATCCCCGGTTCGATGACGAACACGTCACCCGCTTTCAGATGCACCGGCTGCTCACCTTCAGGGGTGATCACGCAGTAGCCGTCGAGGAAATGGCAGTACTCCCATTTCTCGTAATTCACTTCGAACTTGCCCGGGGTACAGATCCAGGTGCCCATGATCTTGCTGCCATCCTCGGACAGGTAGGCATTGAGGTTCACCGTGTGCGGGTCGCCGCCAATACGCTTCCACTTGGTCGCATTGAGCACGGGGGTAGGGCAGGTGTCGCGTAGAACGGTGATGAAGTCGGACATTTCAGCTCCAGATGATCTGACGAGAGGTCCGTCACCATAGGTCCGATCTAACCGGGGGAGTTGTCTGGGGTCGACGTCGAGCGCTCGATCTGCGCCTCACGCAGATAGCGCACCAAGGCTTGGCCATGCCCCGGCAAGCGAGTGAAGTCGCGGGAGCAAAGCAGCAACTGGCGCTGCGCCCATGGTTCCTCCAGCTTGATGCTGTGCAATGCCAGCACACCCTGCCAGCGTCGGACGGCTGCCAGTGGCACCACACCCAGCCCGGCACCGTGGGCCACCATGCGAATCACCCCGTCGAAGCTCTCCGCCCGTACCCTGACCTGCATCCGCCGACCCAGGTGCAGGGCTTGTTCTTCCAGGTGCAGGGCCAGGGCGCTGTCGCTCGACAAGCCGACAAAGCCATGCTCCAGGGTGTCGGCAAAGCGCAGCTCGGATTGTGCCGTCAAGGGATGCCCCGGCGACATGATCAGCACCAGAGGATCGTCGCGAAAGGGCAGGGTTTGCAGATGCTCGCTGGCGGCGGCGGTGGAAATGATGCCGATATCCGCCGCACCCTGGGTAATGGTCTGGACGATACGCAGGCTCGGCAGCTCCTGGATGTCGAGGGCGATGGCCGGGTAGTCGGCGAGAAAGCCGGCGAGCAATTCCGGGAGGTATTCGCTAAGGGCCGCGGTGTTGCACAACAGGCGTACCTGGCCTTGCAGGCCTTGAGCATATTGTCCCAGGTCGAACTGCAGGCGCTCGACCTGCTGGCCAATCAAGCGCGCATGTTGCAGCAAGGCCTGGCCGGCGGGCGTCGCTTGCACGCCACGGCGATTACGCTCCAGCAAGGGCGTACCGAGGGAGGCTTCCATGGCGCGGATCCGCGCACTGGCGGCCGGTAGCGACAGATGGCTGCGTTGTGCGCCAGCAGTGATGTTGCCGCACTCCAGGGTGTGCTGGAACAGTCGCAGGTCGATCAGATCAAAATGCATGAGCCTCTGCCTGAGCAATAGTCTGGCTCAGTATATGGCAGATTTTCAGGCGCCCGTATCGCAGGCAACATCGGCGCATGACGACCCTATTTGGTTTTTATCAGGAAATCGGCCCGGCGCTTTCGTTGCTGGTGGCTTTCACCTTTCTGCTGGCGGGGGCGGTGAAAGGTGTTATCGGCCTGGGCTTGCCGACCGTCGCCATGGGCCTGCTGGGGCTGGCTATGTCACCGGCGCAGGCTGCGACCCTGTTGATTGTGCCCTCCACCCTGACCAACCTCTGGCAGTTGGCGGCGGGCGGACATCTATCGGCCTTGTTGCGGCGGCTGTGGCCGATGCTGGCGATGATCTTCATCGGTACGCTGCTGGGCAGTGCCTGGCTGGGCATCAACAGCGGCGAGTGGGCGGCACACGCACTGGGCGGCGCATTGCTGGTCTATGCACTGTACGGTTTGTTCGGGCGTGGTTTCAGTGTGCCGCTGGCGTGGGAGCGCTGGTTGGCTTCCCTATGCGGATTGATGACCGGTCTGATCACCGCTGCCACGGGTGTCTTTGTCATTCCAGCGGTGCCCTACTTGCAGGGGCTGGGCCTGAACCGCGACGAGATGGTCCAGGCACTCGGCCTGTCCTTCACCGTCTCGACCCTGGCCCTGGCGTTGGGCCTGGCCGGCCAGGACGCGCTCGGCGCCGAGGCGTTGGGCGCGTCGCTGCTGGTGCTGGCGCCAGCGCTGCTGGGCATGTTTTGCGGCCAGTGGCTGCGCCAGCGCATCAGTGCGGCACTGTTCAAGCGCTGCTTTTTTGTCGGCCTCGCAGTGCTAGGCGTGCACCTGTTGCTCAACGGCTAGCCGAGGACGGGCTGAGCATTTCGATCAGTTGAATGTCGAAGTCGCGCTCAAGATAGTCCATGCGTTTTTCGAAGAACGCTTGCATGTGCGGCAGGGCCGAGTGCACGTCCAGCGCGGCCTTGCTGGCCCAGATTTCGTAGAACACGAAGAGGCTTGGATCTTCCTTGTCACGCAGCATGTGGTATTCGATGCAGCCAGGTTCGGCGCGGCTTGGCTCGACATAGGCGCGGAACAGGGCTTCGAAGGCTTCGGCTTGTTCCGGACGGGTCTTGGCTTTGAGAATGAAGCCGTAGGGTTCGCTCATGAGGTCGACCTCTGATGGGGGAGGACCTGATTTTATTTCAATAATGTAGATGTGATTCGTGCTTTTAGGTCAAAAGTATTTTGCCCCGACGACGGTTTTTCCCGCGCTGTGCATCCCCTAATCTGCCGCCATCCAAATTCACCCGGTCCCAGGCCGTCGCAGACAGCGCAGCGGATCGAACGACAGATGAGGCAAGTGATGAAAAAAGTCCTGTTGCTCAACGGCGGTAAAAAATTCGCTCACTCCGATGGCCGCCTGAACGAGACCCTGCACGAGGCCGCCCTGGCCTTCCTCGACCACGCCGGCTTCGACATCAAGACCACTTACATCGACGGCGGTTACGACAACGCTGAAGAAGTGCAGAAGTTTCTCTGGGCCGACGTGATCATCTATCAGATGCCGGGCTGGTGGATGGGGGCTCCCTGGACCGTCAAGCAGTACCTGGATGAAGTCTTCACCGCCGGTCACGGTAGCCTCTACGCCAACGACGGCCGCACGCGTTCCGATGCCTCGCAGAAGTACGGCAGCGGCGGTCTGATCCATGGCAAGCAGTACATGCTCTCGCTGACCTGGAACGCACCGCAGCAGGCGTTTGATGACCCGAGCGATTTCTTTGAAGGCAAAGGTGTCGATGCGGTGTACTTCCCGTTCCACAAGGCCAACCAGTTCCTTGGCATGAGGGGTCTGCCCACCTACCTGGCGGTGGATGTGATGAAACGCCCGAACGTCGAAGCCGCGGTGGCCGCCTACGAGCAGCACCTGGCTCGGGTTTTCCAGATCCCGGCCTGATGAAACCTTGCGCTGGCCGCGCCAAGCGACTATCTATCACGGCTGTTGCTCACCCCGGGGTACAGCCGTGAAAGCCAGGTCCGATGAATTACAGGTGTTCGTCTCGGTGATCGAGTGCGGCTCGATTTCCGCCGCCGCCGAACAGAGCGGGCAGACGCCTTCGGCGATCAGCCGGACCCTGTCGCGCCTGGAAGCCAAGCTTGGCACTACGCTGATCAACCGCACGACCCGGCGCATGGACCTGACCGAAGAGGGGCGATTCTTCTTCGAACGGGCCAAGTCGATCCTGCAACAGATGGATGAACTTGAAGAGCACCTGTCGGTGCATCATCAGACGCCTTCCGGGCGTCTGCGCATCAATGCCGCCTTGCCCTTCATGCTACATGCCATCGTGCCCTGGGTCGGCGAGTTTCGCGCGTTGTACCCGCAGATTCAGCTGGAGCTCAACACCAGTGACCTGATCATTGATCTGATCGAACAGAGCACTGATGTCGCCATCCGCATCGGCGAGCTGGCTGACTCCAGCCTGCACGCCCGATCGCTGGGCTGCAGTCCATTGAGCGTGCTGGCCAGCCCCGAGTACCTGGCGCGCCATGGCACACCGGAGCGGGTTGAAGACTTGCAGGCGCATTCGCTGCTTGGCTTTACCCAGACCGAAACCCTCAACCATTGGCCGTTGCGTCATGTCGAGGGGGATCGTCTGCTGATCCGCCCGAGCCTGTCGGCTTCCAGCGGTGAAACGCTGCGCGAACTGGCTCTGGCCGGCGAGGGCATCGCCTGCCTGTCGCACTTCATGACCCATGAAGATATTCGCACCGGCCGTTTGCAGGTGGTTTTGCCCGAGCACAACAGTGGCTATCGCCAACCGATCAACGCGGTGTATTACCGCAACTCGCAGCTGGCCCTGCGCATTCAGTGCTTCCTCGATTTCATCCAGCACAAGCTGGCGGTCTACGCCTGCTGATCGCTCCCGCTGCGACAAAACCTTCCTGCGAGCGGCGATTTTTCCTGCGGTGTTTGATTAGTTTTCTGACATCAGCCTTAATGGCTGTTCAACGAAAACAACACCAAGGAAGCTCTCATGCGCGTTGTGATGTTCCGAACCCTGGGCCTGAGTGCCGCGATACTCGCCAGTTCATCGGCTTACGCTGTGACGTTGGAAGGTGGCGCGGTGGCCGCACCCGATCAATATGGTGCACAGGTGGCCGCCGAAGTCCTCAAGAAAGGCGGTAACGCGGTAGACGCCGCTGTCGCCACCGCCTTCACCCTGGCCGTGACCTACCCCGAAGCCGGCAACATCGGTGGCGGCGGTTTCATGACTCTGTACATGGACGGCAAACCCTACTTCCTCGACTACCGCGAAGTGGCGCCCAAGGCTGCCAGCCGCAACATGTACCTGGATGAAAAGGGTGAGATCATCGAGAACCTGAGCCTGGTCGGTGCCCGCGCCGCTGGCGTGCCGGGTACGGTGATGGGCTTGTGGGAGGCGCATCAGAAATTTGGCAAGCTGCCTTGGGCTGAGCTGATCACCCCGGCAGTGGGCTATGCCAGGAATGGTTTCAAGATCGCGGCCAAGCAGTATCAATACCGCGAAGATGCCCTGGGTCTGTTCAAGGACAGCACCAATTTCAATGACTACTTCGGCAGCATGAAAGTCGGCGAGACCTTCAAGCAGCCGGAGCTGGCGCAAACCCTGGAACGCATCGCCGACAAAGGTGTCAGCGAGTTCTACCAGGGCAAGACCGCCGACCTGCTGGTTGCGCAAATGCAGGTCGACAAGGGCCTGATCAGCAAAGACGACCTCAAGGATTACAAAGCGGTATGGCGTGAGCCGATGGGTATCGAGTGGCGCGGCAATATGGTCTACACCGCACCGCTGCCAAGTTCTGGCGGGGTCGC
>JBOICD010000282.1:0-5138 GCA_050739855.1 Pseudomonas sp. | reverse complement strand
TGGATAAGTCGCTGGCTGTCGGCCAGGATCACTTCACCCTGTTGCACCGTCTGCTGCGGTGGCAGACCGCCGTCGGCTTCGCCCAGGCTCATCGAGCCGCGGGTGAGCATGGCGCGCATACCCAGCTTGCGCACGGCCTCGACCTGTACGTCGATGGCGTTTTCCAGGCCATCCGGGAACAGGTAATGGTGATCGGCCGCCGTCGTGCAGCCGGACAGCAGTAATTCAGCCAGGGCCACGCGGGTGGCCAGCTCCAGCTTGGCTGGGGTCAGGCGGGCCCAGACCGGGTAGAGGGTTTTGAGCCAGGGGAACAGCGGCTGGTTGACCACCGGCGCCCAGGCGCGGGTCAGGGTCTGGTAGAAGTGGTGGTGGGTGTTGATAAGTCCTGGCAGGACCACGTGCTCGCGGGCGTCGAAGACTTGTCCACAAGGGCTGGACGGCGTTTCGCCGAGGGCCAGGACTTCAGTGATGCGGCCGTCTTCAAGGACCAGGCCGCCACGGGCATCGAGGCTGTTGGCGGTGAAGATGGCAAGCGGGTTTTTCAACCAGATACGGGTCGCAGGCATGGTGCCGGCTCCTCTGAAAGTGGGTTCAGGTTAGCCAGCTCAGTGTTGCCCTGTCTGCTGATCCAGGTCCGCCACGGTGGGCGAGGTGTCGAGTCTACACCCACCGTGAAGGGTTTCACCAGATCAGGCTGTCGCCCTTGTAGTTGATAAAGTACAGGCCACCTTTGCCGGCGTTGGCCTTGACCTGTTCGAGCATGCCTTGGGTGCTGGTGAGCACGTCGATTTCGGCATTCTCGCCACCCATGTCGGTCTTGACCCAACCCGGGTGCATGGCCAGCACAGTCTGCTGTGGCTGTTGCAGGGTGACGAAACTGTTGATCATCGAGTTCAGCGCTGCTTTGCTGGCTTTGTACAGACACACCTCGCTGCCGTCGGGAATGGCGACGCTGCCCAGGATCGAACTCATGAACGCCAGCACGCCATTGTTGCGCAATTGCGGGGTAAAGCGCTGGGCAACGCGGATCGGCGATACAGCGTTGGTCATGAACAGATCGCCGATGTCGGCCAGTTGCGCATGCTCGGCGTTCTGCTCGCGTGGGCCCATGACCCCGGCGTTGACGAACAGCAGGTCGAAGGTCTGTGCCGCGAGGCGTTCCTGCAGTGCATCAAGCTGGCGGATATTGTTCATTTCCAGGGTTTCGACCCGGACCCGAGGCAGAATGGCGAGGGTCTCGGCCTTGGCCGGGTCACGCACTGTGGCTGTGACATCCCAGCCGTCTTCCACCAGGCGCTGCACCAGACCCAGCCCGAGGCCGCGCGAGGCGCCGATGATCAGGGCGGTTTTGTTCGAGGGCATGAGGGAACTCCTTTCAATATGGGTACGACTTTGATCAAAGAATAACCAGTCTAGCCAAACCGTGGCCGAACAGGCTGTTGGCGTAGGGGTACACGGCTTATCCACAGCTTGCTCCACAGTATCTGTGAGCAAGCACAAGAGGTGGGTATAAGCGCCTGAAGGCTTCCTCCTGAGGGTAATAAATGGGGATAACTAACTGATTTTTCGACGCTTGAGCGGCTGTCTTCAAATCTTGATCAAAATATGATCGTTTGCCTGAAGGCCACGTATTCAAAGGGTCTCAGACGAATGCCCAGAGCTTATCCACAGCCGGGCCCACAGTGAATGTGGGCAATTGTTCAGCGTCGCTCCAGCAGGATCCGACCGCGGCTCAGGTCTGCCAGCTGGCGTTGCAGCGGCTCGATCTGTTCTTCACCCAAAGCCAGCAGCAAATCGACGCCATTGGCGGTGAAGTGTTCTTCCAGCACCAGGCCGTCAGCTTCTGCCACGCGTAATTTGAGCAGGGCCAGCTCGCTGAAACTGCAGCTGCAGCTGACTTCGCTGCGGCTGACGAGCAGACGCTTTTCTGCCTGCTGCAGGCATTTGTTGGCGCCGCCGCCATAAGCGCGGGCCAGACCGCCGGTACCCAGCTGAATACCGCCGTACCAGCGGATCACCAGGACCACGACCTGATCGCAGTCCTGGGCTTCGATCGCCGCCAGGATCGGGCGTCCGGCCGTGCCGCCGGGTTCGCCGTCGTCGCTGCTGCGGTATTGCGCACCCAGCTTCCAGGCCCAGCAGTTGTGGGTGGCAGCCAGGTCGCTGTGCTGTTCAATGAAGCTCATGGCTTCGGCAGCGCTGTTGATCGGCGCTGCCAGGGTAATGAAGCGGCTCTTGCGAATCTCTTCGCGAAATTCGCAGGTGTCGAGCAGGGTAAAAGGCATAAACGCAGGTTCAGTCGGGAAGTTTCAGGCCACAGCCTTTGAGAATGATGTGGATAAGATTGTTGCTGGCATCTTCCATGTCTTGCTTGGTCAGGCGGCTACGGCCGGTGACCTGGCAGATCTGGGTGGCAAAATCCGCATAATGCTGGGTGCTGCCCCAGAGCAGGAAGATCAGGTGCACCGGGTCGACCGGGTCCATCTTGCCGGCGTCGATCCAGGTCTGGAACACCGCGGCACGGCCCTTGAACCACTCGCGGTAGTCCTGGCTGAAATAGTCGCTCAGGCACTGGCCGCCACTGATGATCTCCATGGCGAAGATCCGCGAAGCCTGGGGATTGCGCCGGGAGAACTCCATCTTGGTGTGGATGTAAGTGCTCAGGGCCGTTGCCGGATCGTCCTCGACGCTCAGGGCATTGAAGGTGCTGTCCCATAACTCGATGATGTTGCTCAGCACCGCCACATACAGGCTCAGTTTGTTGGTGAAGTAGTAGTGCAGGTTCGCCTTGGGCAATCCGGCCTTGAGGGCGATGGTGTTCATGCTGGTGCCCTTGAAGCCATGACGGGCGAACTCGTCTTCGGCAGCCTGGATGATGGCTTGCTCGTTCTTCTGACGAATGCGGCCGGCGGGCTTGCCCGGGGCGGTGGCACGATGCGCAGGGACTTCGAAGGGCATGGACGATTCCAGACAAGGCAATGGGTATCACTTCTGATCGGCTAACCTACCACAGCATCAGCCCTCAGCGAGTAGCTGCCAGACTTTCCAGAAAGCTTTCCAGGACCAGATGCGGGCGCCGCCCTTTGCGCGTCACCCAGCACAGGCTCAGGTCATAGAAGCACTGTGCCGGCTTGAGTGCGCGCAGCCTGCCTTGTTGCACCCAGAAACTGGCGTAGTGATCCGGCAGGTAGCCGATATAGCGCCCGGTGAGGATCAGAAAGGCCATGCCTTCGCGGTCCGAGGCACTGGCCGTGCAGTTGAGTGCCTGGTAGTGCGCCTGGACATCGGCCGGCAGGCGGAAAGTCGGAGCGATGGCATCCTGGGCGTTGAGGCGTTCGTCGTCCAGCTGGCGGTCGTCGGCATAGAACAGCGGATGACCTACGGCGCAATAAAGCAGCGAACGTTCGCTGTACAGCGGCTGATACTCCAGCCCCGACAGCGGACTGGTTTGCGGAACCACACCGACATGCAGGCTGCCGTCGAGCACACCTTGTTCAACCTGGCTGGGCGCGATCATGCGGATCTGGATGCGCACATCCGGGCCACGGTCCTTGAGCTGGGCCAGGGCGTGGGTGATGCGCATGTGCGGCAAGGTCACCAGGTTGTCGGTCAGGCCGATGTTCAATTCACCGCGCAGGTGCTGGTGCAGGCCGTTGACCTCGGTGCGAAAACTCTCCAGGGCACTGAGCAGTTGCAGGGCCGACTGATACACCTCGCGTCCTTCCTCGGTCAGCGAGAAGCCGGCGCGCCCGCGCTGGCACAGCCGTAATCCCAGGCGCTGCTCCAGATCGCTCATCTGCTGACTGATGGCCGAGCGGCCAATGCCGAGGACGTTCTCTGCCGCGGAAAAGCCGCCACACTCGACTACGCTGCGGTAGATCTTCAGTAGACGGATATCAAAGTCGCTGACTTGCGCGAGGGGATCGGGGCGGCGGCTCATAGTTTAGTGGTCATCTATCTGAAGATTAGAAAAGTTGGGTTTTCCAGACTTTATCCCCGTGACAACTTAGTCGCAACAACACTTATCGCTGCCCAATTGCCTTGCGAGGACTTGCCCGATGAATCTGCCTGAAAACGCTCCTGTCGGTCTGGCCGGCCAGCTCAAGCTGGACGCCCACTGGATGCCCTACACCGCCAACCGCAATTTTCAGCGTGATCCACGGCTGATCGTTGCCGCCGAAGGCAGCTACCTGACCGACGACAAAGGGCGCAAGATCTATGACTCGCTGTCGGGCCTGTGGACCTGCGGTGCCGGTCACACCCGCAAGCAGATCCAGGAAGCGGTGTCGCGCCAGTTGGGTGTGCTCGATTACTCGCCAGCCTTCCAGTTCGGTCACCCGCTGTCGTTCCAGCTGGCCGAGAAGATCACCGACCTGACCCCAGGCAACCTTAACCACGTCTTCTATACCAACTCCGGCTCCGAGTGCGCCGACACTGCGGTGAAGATGGTGCGCGCCTACTGGCGCCTGAAAGGCCAGGCCACCAAGACCAAACTGATCGGCCGTGCCCGTGGTTACCATGGGGTGAACATCGCCGGTACCAGCCTGGGCGGCGTCAACGGCAACCGTAAACTGTTCGGCCAGTTGCTCGATGTCGACCACATTCCGCACACCCTGCTGGCTAGCAACGCCTTTACCAAGGGCATGCCGGAAGAGGGCGGTATCGCCCTGGCCGATGAAATGCTCAAGCTGATCGAGCTGCATGATGCTTCGAACATTGCCGCACTGATCGTCGAGCCACTGGCGGGTTCCGCCGGTGTCCTGCCGCCACCTAAGGGCTACCTGAAACGTCTGCGGGAAATCTGCGACCAGCACAACATCCTGCTGATCTTCGACGAAGTCATCACTGGCTTTGGCCGTATGGGCGCGATGACCGGCGCCGAAGCCTTTGGCGTTACTCCGGACCTGATGTGCATCGCCAAGCAAGTCACCAACGGCGCCATCCCGATGGGCGCGGTGATTGCCAGCAGCGAGATCTATCAAACCTTCATGAACCAGCCGACCCCGGAATACGCCGTGGAATTCCCGCACGGCTATACCTACTCGGCGCACCCGGTTGCTTGCGCTGCCGGTATCGCTGCCCTGGATCTGCTGGAGAAGGAAAACCTGGTGCAGGCTGCCGCCGAACTGGCGCCGCAC
>JBOICD010000281.1:0-5165 GCA_050739855.1 Pseudomonas sp. | reverse complement strand
CTGAACGCCCGTCAGGCCGCTGTGGAAGCTTCCCGCTGCCTGTACTGCTACGACGCCCCGTGCGTCAACGCCTGCCCCAGCGACATCGACATTCCCTCGTTCATTCGCAACATTCACCAAGAGAACGTCCAGGGCGCAGCGCAAAAGATCCTCTCGGCCAACATCCTCGGCGGCAGCTGCGCGCGGGTCTGCCCGACCGAAATCCTCTGCCAGCAGGCCTGCGTGCGCAACCATCACCAGGAGTGTGCCCCGGTACTGATCGGCTTATTGCAACGTTATGCCCTGGATCACGCCGAGTTCAAAGAGCACCCCTTCCAGCGCGCCGCCAGCACCGGCAAGCGCATTGCCGTGGTCGGCGCCGGGCCTGCAGGTTTGTCCTGTGCCCATCGCCTGGCCTGGCACGGTCACGACGTGGTGATCTTCGAAGCCCGGCCCAAAGCCGGTGGTTTGAATGAGTACGGAATCGCCAAGTACAAGGTGGTCGATGACTTCGCCCAACGCGAGGTGGACTTCGTCCTGCAGATCGGCGGTATCGAAATCCGTCACGGCCAGGTGCTCGGCGAAAACCTCAGCCTGGCTGAGCTGCAACAACAGTTCGATGCGGTGTTCCTTGGCCTTGGCCTGAACGCCAGTCGCCAACTGGGCCTGGCCGACGAAAGCGCGCCCGGCATGCTCGCCGCCACCGACTATATCCGCGAACTGCGTCAAGCCAGCGACCTGACCACCCTGCCCGTGGCCGACCGCTGCATCGTCCTCGGTGCCGGCAATACCGCCATCGACATGGCCGTGCAGATGGCCCGGCTCGGCGCTCGCGATGTCAACCTGGTGTACCGCCGCGGCTTCGAGGACATGGGCGCTACCGAGCATGAACAGCACATCGCCAAGGAGAACCAGGTGCGCCTGCTGACCTGGGCCCAGCCTGAACAAGTGCTGCTCGACGATCAAGGCCGGGTACGCGGCATGCGCTTTGCCCGTACGCAAATGGTCGACGGTCGCTTGCAGACCAGCGGGGAGACCTTCGAACTGGCCGCCGACGCCATTTTCAAAGCCATCGGCCAGGCCTTCGACGATCAGGCGCTGAGTGACAGCAGCGCGCAAACACTGGCCCGTGACGGCGAGCGCATTCGCGTCGATGAACAGATGCGCACCAGCCTGCCCGGCGTGTACGCCGGCGGCGACTGTACCCACCTCGGCCAGGACCTCACCGTCCAGGCCGTGCAGCACGGCAAGCTGGCCGCCGAGGCCATGCATGCGCAACTGATGCTCAATGTGGAGGCTGCATAATGGCTGACCTGTCGATCGAATTCGCTGGCATCAAAGCGCCCAATCCGTTCTGGCTGGCCTCGGCGCCGCCTACCGACAAAGCCTATAACGTAGTCCGTGCGTTCCAGGCCGGCTGGGGCGGCGTGGTCTGGAAAACCCTTGGCGAAGACCCGGCTGCGGTCAACGTGTCGTCGCGCTACTCGGCCCACTACGGGGTCAACCGCGAGGTCATGGGCATCAACAACATCGAGCTGATCACCGACCGCTCGCTGGAAATCAACCTGCGCGAAATCACCCAGGTGAAAAAGGACTGGCCCGATCGCGCGCTGATCGTGTCGTTGATGGTGCCCTGCGTGGAGGAATCGTGGAAAGCCATCCTGCCGCTGGTGGAGGCCACCGGTGCCGACGGTATCGAACTGAACTTCGGTTGCCCTCACGGCATGCCCGAACGCGGCATGGGCGCGGCGGTCGGTCAGGTGCCGGAGTATGTCGAACAGGTTACCCGCTGGTGCAAGACCCATTGCTCGCTGCCGGTGATCGTCAAACTCACCCCCAACATCACCGATATCCGCCAGTCCGCGCGCGCCGCCCATCGCGGTGGTGCCGACGCGGTGTCGCTGATCAACACCATCAACTCGATCACCAGCGTCGACCTCGAACGCATGGTCGCCCTGCCGATTGTCGGCGACATGAGCACCCACGGCGGCTACTGCGGCTCGGCGGTCAAACCGATTGCCCTGAACATGGTCGCCGAAATCGCCCGTGACCCGGCCACCCGCGGCCTGCCGATCAGCGGCATCGGCGGCATCGGCAGCTGGCGCGACGCCGCCGAGTTCATTGCCCTGGGCTGCGGCGCCGTGCAGGTATGCACTGCAGCGATGCTGCATGGCTTTCGCATCGTCGACGACATGAAAGACGGCCTCTCGCGCTGGATGGACAGTCAGGGCTACCGCAGCCTGCAGGACTTCAGTGGCCGCGCCGTGGGCCACACCACCGACTGGAAGTACCTGGACATCAACTACCAGGTCATCGCCAAAATCGATCAGGACGCCTGCATCGGTTGCGGACGCTGCCATATCGCCTGCGAAGACACCTCGCACCAGGCCATCGCCAACCTCAAGCAGGCCGATGGCAGCCACCGCTACGAGGTGATCGACGCCGAGTGCGTGGGCTGCAACCTGTGCCAGATCACCTGCCCGGTGCAGGACTGTATCGAGATGGTGCCGCAGGACACCGGCAAGCCGTTCCTCGACTGGCAGCATGATCCGCGCAACCCCTACCGCGAAGCCTCCTGAGGCGCGGGCACAAACAACGAGGGAGGATCAGTGATCCTCCCTCGTTGTTTGTCCTCAGTGCATATCGCTGCGTCGATACAGGCTCAAGCTCACCGCCAGCGCAGCGAGCATCCCGGCGCAGCTGCGGTTGATCCACTGCATGGTGCGCGCCGAAAAACGCCGCATGGCATGCCGGCCACCGTAGGCATAAACCGCCATCATCACCCCGTCGAGGGCGGCGCTGGTGATCGCCAGCACCAGGTACTGTTCGGCCACTGGCTGGTCGGGACGAATGAACTGTGGCAGGAATGCCGAGAAGAACAGCAGCCCCTTGGGATTGGACAGGCCAACGAACAGCGCGCGCAGAAAGGCTGAACGGCCACTGGCGCCGGTATTCATCGGCACCCGCTCCAGGGCATTGCTCGGTGCGTGCCAGAGCACCCAGGCCAGGTACAGCAGGTACACCGCCCCGACCCATTTGACCAGACTGAACAGCTGCTCGGAGGCCTGCAACAAGGCACCCAGGCCACAGCCAACGGCAGCGATCAGCAGCAGGTCGGAGAGCATCGCCCCGGCCATGCCGAAGCCGGCCACGCGCATGCCGTGAGTGGCGCCGTTATTGAGCGCCAGGAGCATGGCTGGACCTGGGGTGATCATCACCGCACCGGCGGCGATGATGTAGAGCAAAAGTGTGGAAGCGTCCATGGCGGTTTCCGCAGACAGAAAGGCGCCAGCATGCCTGTTCGATGCGCTCAGGACAACGCCTGTCATCAGGCCGCGACGCCCCTCGGCGGTTTGCCTCTATCATGGTGCGTACAAGGAATATTTACCTCGAGGAAGCCACTGCCATGCTGTACCGCCTGAGCGCCGATGGTCTGGTGCTGTTTCACCTGTTGTTCATTCTGTTCGTGCTGTTCGGTGGTTTGCTGGTGCTCAAGTGGCGCGGGGTCCTGTGGTGGCACCTGCCGGCAGTGTGCTGGGGTATCGCGGTGGAGTTCTTTCATCTGTTCTGCCCGCTCACCGACTGGGAGAACCACTTGCGTCAGGCAGCAGGCCAGGCCGGTTACGAGGGCGGTTTCATCGAGTATTACATTCTGCCGATCATCTACCCGGCGGGGCTGACGCCAGGTATTCAGGTATTACTGGGCTCGGTGGTGGTGCTGGTCAATGCTCTGGTGTACCTGCAGGTAATCCGCCAGTGGCCGCGCAGGCAGCCCAGCCGCTGAAGCCGGCCTTCAGCGCGTGGCGATAATGAACAGCCGCGGGAATGGCAACAGCACCTTGCCGTCAGCCGCTGGTGGGTAGTCTTTCTCCATGGCGTGCAGGTAATCCTTGAGGAAGCCCTGCTGTTCATCGCCGTCCAGTGCCGCCAGGTACGGACGCAAGGCTGAGCCCTTGAACCACTCCACTACCGCCTGCGCCCCGCCCGTCAAAGGATGGTAATAGGTGGTACGCCACACTTCGACCTGGCGGCAATAAGAGCTGAGGATGTCGTAGTAGTAAGCGGCGGTGTGCCGTGGCGGGTGCTTGATTGCACCGATCTTGTCAGCCCAAGGGCCTTGGCTGGCGATCTCGCGGGCTCTGCGGTGGGCTGGCTCGTCGAGATTGTCCGGAGTCTGGATGGCCAGACTGCCGCCCTCGGTCAGTTGCCTGGCCAACTGCGGATACAGTACGGCATGCTCGGGCAGCCATTGCAGCGAGGCGTTGGCAAGTATCACGTCCACACCCTGGGGTGCCGCCCAGCTGGCAATGTCGCCCAAGGCGAAGTCGATATTTGGCAGGCGCTGGCGTGCGGCCCGGATCATGTCCTCGGAGCTGTCGATGCCACTGACTGCTGCCCCCGGATAACGCTCGGCCAATACCTGGGTCGAATTGCCCGGGCCGCAGCCCAGATCGACGGCCGTGCGGATGTTCTGCTGCGGCAATGCCGCTACCAGGTCGCGCACCGGTCGGGTGCGCTCGTTTTCGAAAGTGCTGTACTGCGTCGCGGACCAGGTCATTGTTGAGTCCTTGTTCGTCAGTGAAAAAGCCGGGAGCAAGCATAGAATGCCCGGCACAATTCGCCTATTGCCAAGCGCTTGCCGTTAACATGAGCGCCATCAGTCCACCTCCCGGAAGCCTGCCATGCCCCTGCACATCCGCCCCGCCCGCCGCGACGACGCGGCCCAGATTCTTGCCTTCATCACCGAGCTTGCCGACTACGAACGCGCCCGCCACGAAGTGATCGCCAGTGTCGCCGATATCGAACGCACCCTGTTCGATGACGGCGCCAAGGCCTTGAGCCTGATCTGCGAGCGTGACGGTAAGGCCATCGGCTATGCGGTGTACTTCTACAGCTACTCTACCTGGCTGGGACGCAACGGCATCTACCTCGAAGACCTGTACATCACCCCCGAACAACGGGGCGGTGGCGCGGGTAAACAGTTGCTCCGGCACATCGCCATCGAGGCCTGCGAGAACGGCTGTGGCCGCCTGGAGTGGAGCGTGCTGGACTGGAACGAGCCGGCGATTCAGTTCTACCGCTCACTGGGTGCCCAGCCGCAGGATGAGTGGGTGCGCTATCGCCTCGAAGGTGACGGCTTGAAGGCATTTGCCCAACAGTAATCCACTGTGGGAGCGGGCTTGCCC
>JBOICD010000280.1:0-5175 GCA_050739855.1 Pseudomonas sp. | reverse complement strand
GAGCGGGCTTGCCCCGCGATATCGACCTGCCAGTTACATCGCATCGCGGGGAAATCCCGCTTCAACGTGTTGATCTGACCTTCATGCACGCAAGTTCAGGCGCCACGGACTGCGACTTCAGGAGGCTGAGCGAAGGTGCCTGTAGGGGCAGTGCGCAGCACCTTCGGCGTCAGCCGAAGACGCGCGCCGTAGACTTGGCGTAGCAAGTCGTAGGCCGCGTGGCCCCGGAAGGGGCCGGCAGCGTCACCAAACAAAATGGATAAGCTCTCACCCCCAACACCACAACCTAAAGATTAGTGCCCCGCGACAAGACCTACAGCATTTGACGCAGACACCTACCCTGTCACAAGCTGATACCCTTGCCTGCCGCGTGTCCCGGATCCACCCATGTCGAAACAACGCCAATACACCCTGATCAGCCTGATCCTGCTTATCGTCCTGGGCCTTGGCGGGTATTTCTGGCGCGACGACAGCCCCGCACCGGCGCCGGCGCTCAAGCACACCTATGCCAAGGCCCTGGCCATGGCCCACAACGGCCAGCCCGGCGCGGCCAGGGTGCTTTATCAACAGCTGGGGCGCACGGATCTTTCCGCTATCCGCCGTGCCGGCCTGTACGCCGAACTGCCCAACTACCCCTCGCCGCTGGCGCTGAAACTGGCCAATCGCGACCTGCAGCACGACGATCCACTGGTTCGCCGTGCCGCCATCGCCAGCATTCAAGCCATGCTGCCCGGTGCCCAGCGCAGCCTGGTGCTCGGACCGCTGCTCGACGATGAAGAACCCGGTGTGCGCTTCGCCATAGTCGATGCCCTGCTGGGCCTCGGGCCGGACAATATCGGCCTGTACTTCGGGCCCTTGCAGCACACCCTGGAGCAGTATCAGCAGGTACTCGCGCAGCAGACCGACGACCCCGCCGCGCAGCTGCATCTGGCCCAGCTTTACCTGCACGAAAACAGTCTCAAGGAAGCCGCCGCGGCCCTCGACAGGACCCTGCAACTGGACCCGGACAACCTTCAGACCCTGGCCGTGCAGGTACAACTGCTCGAGCGCCAGGAACAGACCGATGCCTCACGCCAGGTACTGGCCGATGCCTTGCAGCAACGCCCGGACTCAGCCTTCCTGCAGCACGAACTGGGACACTGGCTGCTGCGCCACGGCCAGGATGAATATGCCCTGCTGGCCTTTGCCCGCGCCCTGGAACTCGAACCGGATAACAACGAGTACCGCTACACCCTGGCGACCACGCTGCACCAGCTTGAACAGCTGGAACCGGCGCAGAAGCAGCTAGAAGCGCTGCTGTCCCGTGACCCGGCCAACCGCAAGGCCAGGGTGTTGTTGATCGAGTACTGGAAAGAAACCGGGCAGATGCAGAATGTGCAGGTGCTACTGGCGCAACTCGAACAGTTGAACCCCGACGATCCGCTGGTGCAGCAAGGTCTCTAGGCGCGGACCATGGTCTATCTGCTATTGAGCACCTGCACCGCTGCCAGTCGCTCCTAGCGACCGATATCCTCGTTCCATAGCTCTGGCCGGGCTTTGATGAAATCCTTCATCATGCCAATGCAAGCACCATTGTGTTGAACCTCAAGCGCCACGCCGCGGGACTTGAGCAACGTCTCTTCACCGAGGAAGGTCTGGTTTTCGCCGACGATCACCCGCTTGATCCCGTACAGCAGGATCGCGCCACTGCACATCGCACAGGGTGACAAGGTGGTGTACAGCGTCGACTCGGCATAAACCTTGGCCGGCTGACGACCGGCATTCTCCAGTGCGTCCATTTCGCCATGCAAAATTGCGCTGCCGGACTGCACCCGCCGATTGTGCCCGCGACCGATAATCCGGCCTTTGTGCACCAGCACCGAACCGATCGGAATCCCGCCCTCCTCCAGCCCCTTACGCGCCTCGTCAATGGCGGCCTGCATGAATTCATCCGTTTGCGCTGTCGTGTTGCTCATGAGGCTGTTGACTCCAGTGTCAGATTCAAGGCTCCAGCAAGGCTAGCACACAGCCAGCAAGGAATGGCAACCCGGCCAGGCACTACTATGCTGTAGGGGTTTACCTTGGTGATCCGGGCGAACCGGGTCCGATCCAGTGAAGGGAGTCTGGTGATGAGCAAAAAGATTCTGGTGGTCCTGACCAATACGGCCAAATACCCGACGCTCAAACGTGCCACCGGGCTGTGGCTGGGTGAGGCAGTGCATTTTGTCGAGAACGTCGAGAAGGCAGGCTACAAGGTCGATTACCTCAGCCCGGCGGGTGGCTATGTGCCCATCGACCCTCACAGCCTGAGCATGGCCCAGGACATTGACTGGGAGTGGTACAACAACAAAGCCTTCATGAACCGCCTGGGCACCACCTTGAACCCTGGCCAGGTCAAGGCTCAGGACTACTTGGCAATCTACTACGCCGGTGGACACGGGGTTATCTGGGACTTCCCGGACAATGCCGGGCTGCAGGACCTGGCGCGGCGTATTTTCGAGGCCGGAGGGGTGGTCGCTTCAGTCTGTCATGGTGCTTTGGGCCTGCTCAATATCAAGCTCAGCGACAACACACTGCTGGTCAAGGACCGTGAAGTGACGGGGTTCTCCAACATCGAAGAACAATTGGCCGAGCTGGACAAAGTGGTGCCCTACCTGACCGAAACTGAATTGAGCGCCCGAGGTGGGCTCTACCGCAAGGCAGAAGACCCCTGGCAGGCATTTGCCATCACCGACCAGAAAGAAGGTCGATTGATCACCGGCCAGAATCCGGCATCCGGGGCCGCAGTAGCTGCCTTGGTTGTGAAGACTTTGGCTGGACGCAAGGCCACTTGAACCTGACGTCAAGCTGAAGAGTACTACAGGCGCTAACAATGACGCCTACAGGCGACTCGGGTGCGCTTCTCTATGCTGACCCTCCGTTCAGCATAGAGGCACCCAACCATGGTTCCACACTCCCACGCCGGGCGTAGCCTGATCGAGTTTCTTGTCACCCTTCTGATCGGGCTGGCACCTGTCACCTGTGGCCTGCTGGTACTTGTATTGCAGGTCGACCGTAAGCAAGAAGAAACGATCGAGGTGACAGCTCGCGAAGCCGTGTACGCCATCGACAGGGTTATCGAGTCCCTGCACGACACCAGTCAGCAAGCCATAAAACTGCTGGATAAGCCCTGTGATGCGGTTTTGTCCGACTTGCGCATGGAAATGGTCAAACAACCGAACGTGCGCTCATTGGCACTGAAAAAGGACAATCGAATTTATTGCAGCACACTGTATGGTTCGACTGACATCACCCTTGATCTGGGTAACTATGTTGAAGGGCGTCTGCGCGTGTACCCAAGCACCATTGCAACCCCGGGTTCGGACATCTTGCTGTATCGGCTGCAGGAGGGCCGATCCGCGGTCATCGCTGCCGCTAATCTCAAGGTCCTGCAGGCAGAGTTGCTCGGTTTCCAGAACGCCGTGGTATTGAGTCTGCAATTCGGTGGCCAGTATGTCTGGGAAACAGGCAACGGTGAGTACTACAAGGTACCCAACCATGCAGAAAACACCCTGAAACTCACCTCGCAGCAGTATGGATACACCGTGCACGCAGGCTATCCGGACGGCGAATCCTGGCAGGTGATTTGCCAGGCGATGCGCGCTGCCTTACCGTCACTGCTGCTGGTCGGCATCATGACCTCGGCAGCCGGATACTGGGGGATGTTCAGAAGAACAAAAAACCGTTCAACACCTGAGCAACCCTGACAGCACAAACAAAAAAGGCCATTGAGAATCCTCAATGGCCTTTTACTGTTATGGCGCTCGATTACTCGGCGTTCAGCACGCCACGGCGTACCTGATCGCGCTCGATGGATTCGAACAGTGCCTTGAAGTTACCTTCACCAAAGCCGTCATCGCCCTTGCGCTGGATGAACTCGAAGAACACCGGCCCCATCAGGGTTTCCGAGAAGATCTGCAACAGCAGACGCTTGTCGTCTGGCTGCGAAGAGCCATCGAGCAGGATGCCCCGTGCCTGCAGTTCGTCGACTGGCTCGCCGTGACCTGGCAGACGGCCTTCGAGCATTTCGTAGTAGGTCTGCGGCGGCGCAGTCATGAAACGCATGCCCAGTTTCTTCAGCGCATCCCAGCTCTTGAGCAGGTCATCGGTGAGGAAGGCCACATGCTGAATGCCTTCGCCGTTGAACTGCATCAGGAATTCTTCGATCTGCCCGGCGCCCTTGGACGACTCTTCGTTCAACGGGATACGGATCATGCCGTCGGGCGCGGTCATGGCCTTGGAGGTCAGGCCGGTGTACTCGCCTTTGATATCGAAGTAACGGATCTCGCGGAAGTTGAACAGTTTCTCGTAATACGCCGCCCAATAGGCCATGCGTCCACGGTAAACGTTGTGAGTCAGGTGATCGATGATCTTCAGGCCGGCACCGACCGGGTGACGGTCGACACCTTCAATGAAGTTGAAGTCGATGTCGTAGATCGAGCTACCCTCCTCGAAGCGGTCGATCAGGTACAGCGGCGCACCGCCGATGCCTTTGATCGCCGGCAGGCGCAGCTCCATCGGACCGGTTTCGATTTCCACCGGCTGAGCCCCCAGTTCCAGGGCACGGGCGTAGGCCTCATGGGCATTGCTCACGCGAAAAGCCATGCCGCACACCGACGGACCGTGCTCGGCCGCGAAGTACGAAGCGATGCTTTTCGGTTCGTTGTTGAGGATCAGGTTGATGTCACCCTGGCGGTACAGGTGCACATCCTTGGATCGGTGGGTTGCCACCTTGGTGAAGCCCATGATCTGGAAGATCGGCTCCAGCACGCCAGGGGTCGGCGAAGCGAACTCGATGAATTCGAAGCCCATCAGGCCCATCGGGTTTTCAAAAATGTCGGCCATGCTCATTACCTCATCATCAAAGCGCTAAAAACGGTGATTACTTGCTATCGATGTCGAGCGAAGATGGCGGCGCGCAGGAGATGCCCCTCACACTGCGTGCGAGGTAGTCACCATAGATCAGCTTGAACCCATGACACTTCATATGGACCCATTCTCGGCGGGTTGATTCCTCGAGTGGCGAGGAATCTTATTATTGTATGCGTAAGATGATTCTACAGTGCGTAATCCAATTTGTCGCACTTTAAGTTCAGACACGATTCCGACGTACGGCTATCCTCTGCACAGTTGTGTATTTTTCAGGTTAGTCCCTAT
>JBOICD010000279.1:0-5206 GCA_050739855.1 Pseudomonas sp. | reverse complement strand
ACAGTCCTTCGCGGATAAATCCGCTCCTACAGTCAGTTCAAGACATTACTTCAGCGTAACAGTGCCTTTCATCATCGAGATGTGGCCTGGGAACGAGCAGAAGAAGCCGTACTTCTCGTTCGCATCAAGCTTGGACACATCAAAGGTCACCGAGTCGCTTTCCTTCGCGCCGATCACTTTGGTGTGAGCGATGATGCGGGTGTCGCCGTCCTTCAAGTAGCTCTTGTCGATACCCGCGCTCAGACCGTCGGTCGCGATCGGCTGCATGTCAGCTTCTTTGCTGATCACCAGGTTGTGGCCCATGACGTTCTTCGGCAAGGAGCCGGAGTGAGTCAGTTCAACGGTGAAAGTCTTGCAGCTCTTGTCGATTTCGATGGCCTTGGTGTTGAAGGACATCTGGTCGGTGGAGTCGACGGTAACCTTGCACTCGGCGGCAAATACCTGAGTGCTGGCGAGGGTCAGCAAGGATACGGCTACAACTTTGGCAAACATCGTGAATCTCCTTGGCAGGGTTTTGATCAGTTTGCAGACTGCCTGAATCCCTTCAGCCTTTCCCTGATATGAATCAAGGGGCTGGCCAAGGGCCAGACAGTAGAATTGTTCTATGGATTGTATACAGCCAATCAAAGTGCACATCATGCTCCATTAATGGACGATGAGACAACCTCTCATTCAGGAGCGAAAAACATGTCCCTCGGTAGCTTGATGAACAGCCTGCTGGCCGCCTACGCCTGTGGTGCCAGCGGCGCGACCTGCGAGTTCGCCCGACCGGAATAACGGGCAACCTGCAGTTAATGCCACATTACAGACTTGGAAGCTACCGGCCAGCCGCTTACTCTGTGTCCGCTTGTAACCGGAGAGAAGCAATGCCAGTACGTTCCGTTTGTGTGTTCTGTGGCGCCAGCACCGGCGTCAACCCGGCTTACCGGGAAGCCGCCATCGCCCTCGGCCAGGCCATCGCCCAGCGCGGCCTGACCCTGGTCTATGGCGGCGGTGCCGTCGGCCTGATGGGTATCGTTGCCGATGCGGCCATGGCCGCCGGTGGTGAAGTGATCGGCATCATCCCCCAGGCCCTGAAAGATGCCGAAGTCGGCCACAGCGGCCTGACCCGCCTGGAAGTCGTCGATGGCATGCACGCGCGCAAAGCACGCATGGCCGAGTTGAGCGATGCCTTCGTTGCCCTGCCGGGCGGCCTGGGTACCCTGGAAGAACTGTTCGAAGTCTGGACCTGGGGCCAGCTGGGCTATCACGCCAAGCCGCTGGGCCTGCTCGACGTCAACGGTTTCTACAGCAAGCTGGGCAGCTTCCTCGACCGCGTGGTGGAAGAAGGCTTCGTGCGCCCACAGCATCGTGCCATGCTGCAATTGGCCGATAGCCCCGCCGAGCTGCTGGATGCGATGAGCAGCTACCAGGCACCGGTACTGCCCAAATGGGTCGACAAAAAGCCTGACTAACACGCAATGCCGTTCACTCAGGTGCCCCTTGCCGGTAGGCACCCATCAACCATCGGTGGGAGCGGGCTTGCCCCGCGATTGCAGGCGATCAGCCGCATCGGATCGCGGGGTAAACCCGCTCCTACCCAGTGGCATGACCGTGACCTGCACCTGCGGGTCATGGTTGCCGCCGCCAAGGATTACCCCGCGCAATGGCGACACATCGGAAAAATCCCGGCCCCAGGCCAGGGTGATGTGTTCCAGCGCTGGGCGCAGATTGTTGGTAGGGTCGAAATCGACCCAGCCCTGGCGCGGACAGAACACCGAGACCCAGGCATGCGAAGCATCGGCCCCCACCAGCCGTGGTTGGCCGGGTGGCGGGCGGGTCAGCAGATAGCCACTGACGTAACGCGCCGCCAACCCACGGGAGCGCAAGCAGGCGAGCATCAGGTGGGCAAAGTCCTGACAGACGCCACGACGGCGCTCAAGCACCTCCACCAACGGCGTGGCGACCTGGGTCGCTGCGGCATCGAAGGTGAACTCACTGAAGATCTTTTCCATGAGCGCCTGGGCGCCAGCCAGCATTGCTTGCCCCGGGGTAAAGCACGACTCGCTGAACGCCACGAAGCGCTGTTTGAGACGCACATAGGGTGATTCAAAGCGGTAGCGACAAGCCTGCAGATGCTCGCCGGTCAGCGGCCGACTGGCGTAGGTCAGCGCATCACGTACCTGCTCCCAGGCAGGCGAGGCGCTGAGCTGCGGCTCGGCACGAGACATTACTTCGATCTGCAAGCGCGCCACCACGCGCAATTGCTCATGCTGACGCTCGAAGGCAAGGCGGGTGAGCGGATTGCCGAACACATCCCATTCATCCCGCCGCTGCGTCGGTGCCGGACTGACCTGCAACACCTGCGCGCTACAACGTTGCCAGGCACAGGGCCGCGGCCACAAGTGCGCCAGTTGCAGGGCCAGGGACACCGGGCTGTCATACCGATAGTGGGTATCGTGAATGACCTGGTATTGAGCGCTCATCAGACCGATACCGTTTGCTGGCTGACATCGTCGACATGCGCGAAGTGCCGCAAGGCCAGTCGCTCGGACATCTCATTGCTGGCCGCGGCGATGGCTTGCAACAGGTCAGCCAGGCCGTTCAGCACTGCCTGCACGCTGGCGCTGCCGAACAGCGAATCCTCCAGGCTGCGCAAATCAAAATGCTTGAGTTGCCCGGCCAGCAACGCCAGAGCAGGATCCACGCTGCTGGCAAACTCATCAGCCAAACGCCGATGGGCGCGAACCAGCAGATTGAGCTGGAACAGCACCGCATGCGGGTTCTGTTCATCGAGCAGCAACAGATCAAGCACCGGAATCAACTGCGCCACCGCCAGATAGCGCGAGCGATAGGTGATGCTGCTATTGCCCAGCTCCAGCAGCCACTCAAGCCCGGCCTGATCGAACGCTGCCGGCCCGCGCAGGAAGGCCGCCATGCTGCTGCACAGTGAATGCAGGCGTTCGATACGCCGTCCGATCATCAAGAAACGCCAGCCTTCGTCGCGGGTCATGTCGTCCAGCGCGAAGCCGGACAATGCCGCCATGGACATCACCAGACGATTGAGAAAATCCACCTGCTCGCCAAAGTCCGCGGTGGCGTCATCAAGGCTTTGGGTTTCACGCTGCAACTCCACCAGCGCCTGCCAGTTCTCCCGCGAGAGCTTGCCGCGCACTTGCGACGCAGCCCACTGCAGGCGCTGCAGGTTGGCGCTGAGGCTGAAGGCCCAGCCGCTGTCGGCCAGGGCGGTACGCAAGCGCTCGGGCAACGCGCCCTCCTCCGGCAACAACGAAAGCTCAGCGGCCAGGGTCACTGCTGCCTGCAAGGCCAAGGGGTCATCGCCGTCCAGATAGCGGGTGAGGATGATCCGCAGCAAGCGGGCACTGGCGTCGCAGCGCTCGCAGTAACGCCCGAACCAGAACAGGTTCTCCACCACCCGCGAGGGCAGGTACGGGTCCCGGCGGATCAGCTCGGCCACACCCAGATTGCGCTGGGCCCGCCATTGCTCGCCGATTGGCGGCGACTCACCCAGCACCCAGGTGTCCTTGCTGGCGCCTGCACGTTGCATCGATACCACTTCAGCATCGGCCAGTGCGGCAACCCGGGTCAGGCCGCCAGGCAGTACCCGATAACCCTCAGCCGATGCCACCGCATACACCCGCATGCCAATGGCCCGCGACTGCAACTGCCCCTGCTCCTGTTGCCACACTGGCGCCTGCGACAACTGCGCCAGCGCCTGGGCGACATAGGCATAAGGGCGCGCCTGAATTCGCTCGGCAAGTGCCTGGCGTTGCGCAGCATCCAGATCGCGACCGAACACCGGACTGAAGCTCTGCGAAGGAAACGCCGGCTTGACCAGCAACTGCGGCAACTGCTCCAGCGCCTGCGCCATCACCGCCGGCTCCCCGCACCACCAGGTGGCGATCGATGGCAGGCTAAGGTCCTCGCCAAACAATCGCTGGTTGATCGCCGGGAGAAAACCCAGCAGGCCGGGCGACTCCAGTACGCCACTGCCCAGGGCGTTGGCCACCAGCACGCGGCCCTGACGCACGGCATCAAGCAGCCCCGGTACGCCCAGCGCCGAATCGGTGCGCAGTTCCAGTGGGTCGCAAAAGTCATCATCCAGGCGGCGCATGATCGCATGGACCCGGCGCAGGCCGCTGAGGGTCTTGAGGTACACGCTGGCATCGCGCACGGTCAGGTCACTGCCCTCCACCAGTGGATAACCCAGTTGCCGCGCCAGGTACAGGTGTTCGAAATAGCTCTCGTTGAATCGTCCAGGCGTGAGCAGGACCACCAGCGGCGCCTCTTTCTCACCGGGCGCGAGGCGCGCCAGCGTCTGCTGCAAGGTCCGGAAGAAACCTGCCAGATGCTGCACCTGCAAATCCCGGTACAACTCGGGCAAGGCACGCGAAACGATGGTGCGGTTCTCCAGGGCATAGCCGGCACCGGAAGGCGCCTGGGTACGGTCGGCGGTCACCCACCAACGCCCGTCCGGTGCCCGCGCCAGGTCCACCGCATACACATGCAGGAATGTCCCGTCAGGCGGGCGGATGCCCTGACAGGGCCAGAGAAAATTGTTATGCCCGTAGACCAGCTCGGCCGGCAGCAAGCCTTCACTGATCAGTTGTTGTGGCCCGTAGATGTCCGCCAGCAGCGCGTTGAGCAAGCGTGCGCGCTGGGCGATACCGGTGGCCAGCTGTTGCCACTCGGCGGCCGGCAACAGGTGCGGGAGCAGGTCGAGTTCCCAGGGACGGTCGGCACCCTTGGGGTCGGCGTAGACGTTGTAGGTGACACCGTTCTCCTGCAACTGCCGGGTCAGCGAGGCCTGACGCTGGGCCAACTGCGCCGGGCCGTTGCGTTGCAGGTAGTCACACAGCGGCTGCCAATGACCACGAACCGTGCCTTGGGCCTCGAACATTTCATGGTAGCCCCCCAGGGGCACCGGGTAGGCATCAAACAGGTCAGGCATGGCAGTGCTCGAAGGCCGCAGTGATTCCAGAGTAGCGCCCAGTGAGGGCGCAGATCCAGGCATATGCACTGTAAGCGCAAGACTTGTGCCATGCAGCCAGCCAGCATTTCATTGCCTGAAGCAGGCAAAAGCGCACCGCGGCAAAGCCGCAGTGCACAAATTTAAGGCATGGATCTGGTGGGAACACCACCCCGGTGGGAGCGGGCTTGCCCGCGATTGCGATGTGACTGACAGATCGCTATCGCGGGGCAAGCC
>JBOICD010000278.1:0-5218 GCA_050739855.1 Pseudomonas sp. | reverse complement strand
GAGCTACACTCCGATGGAGAAAATATTACTCAAAATTTTCTCCTCGACAAGCCCCCCGGGAGGCAATGCTGTTCACTTAAGAGAAGCGGGGCAAGCCCGGTGGGAGCGGGCATGTCCCGCGATTGCGTTTTGTCAGGCAAATCGCATCGCGAGGCAAGCTCGCTCCTACCTAAGTGAACAGCATTACCCCCTGAGAGGGGGCTGTCGCAGGTATCAGAGGTCCTTGACGGTACGCACCTGATCTTTGTTGATGCGTGTACGTTTGCCATCGAGCTGTTCAAATTCGTAGAAGCCCGATTCATCGTCATATTGCGGCGTGTCGACCGCCTGGATTTCGCGACCGTCGTTCAAAGTGATGACGGTTGGCGAGGAGCAACCAGCCAGAGTGCCCAGGCCCAGAGCGAGCAGGAAGGCGGGAAGGGTCCGTTGAATCATCGTGTTTCTCCAGTAAAGGGTGGTGCGTAATGTCCTTGAGACGCATGGCGACGGCGCAAGTTCCTTGTTCATTGCAGCATAGCTACTGCGCAACGCTATTGATCGGCGGCACGCCCGGGCAGGACCATGGGCGCGAGCCGGGCAGGGCTGTGATATAACACCGCCCATACTCCCTCAATGGATCAAGGTCCCATGAAAGCCAAGGCAGATGTACCTTTCGTGCCGCTGAACATCGCGGTGTTGACGGTCAGCGATACCCGTACCCTGGAAACCGACACCTCTGGCCAGGTGTTTGTCGACCGCCTGACCGAGGCCGGTCACGGCCTCGCTGCGCGGGTGCTGCTCAAGGATGATCTGTACAAGATTCGCGCACAGGTCGCTACCTGGATTGCCGATGAGCAGGTGCAGGTGGTGTTGATTACCGGTGGCACCGGCTTCACCGGTCGTGACAGTACTCCAGAAGCCGTTGCCTGCCTGCTGGATAAACAGGTCGATGGCTTCGGTGAGTTGTTCCGCCATATCTCTTTGGCGGACATTGGTACTTCGACGGTTCAGTCGCGTGCCCTGGCCGGGTTGGCCAACGGTACCCTGGTCTGCTGTCTGCCGGGCTCGACCAATGCTGTGCGCACCGGCTGGGATGGCATCCTTGCCGAGCAGCTCGATGCCCGCCATCGTCCGTGCAACTTCGTTACCCACCTCAAGCAGGCCGAGCCCTGCGCCAGCCGTGGTTGAGGTGCCTGTGAACAAACCGTTGATGCCGGTTGAAGACGCACTGGCACGCTTACTGGCACTGGCTGAATCTGCGCCCATCGTCGAGACCGAGCAGGTAGCCTTGGCGCAGGCCGAGGGGCGGGTGCTGGCCGAGGAGTTGATTGCCAGCCTGGATCTGCCGCCTTGGCCCAACAGTGCCATGGACGGTTATGCCTTGCGCCTGGCTGACTGGCAGGGTGAGGCGTTACCGGTCAGCCAGCGAATTTTCGCCGGTCACGCCCCTGAGCCGCTGCAGCCAGGCACCTGTGCCCGGATCTTCACCGGTGCACCGTTGCCGTTGGGTGCCGACTGTGTCGAGATGCAGGAGAACGCCGAGGTTCTGGAGGACCAGCGGGTGCGTTTCAACGAACCGCTGCGCGCCGGCCAGAATGTTCGCCCGCAAGGACAGGAAACCCGTGCCGGTGAGTCGGTGCTGGCGGCAGGTACACGGCTGGGGCCGATTGAGCTGGGGCTGGCGGCAACGCTGGGTTGCGCCACGCTTACGGTGGTGCGCAGGGTCAAGGTTGCCGTGTTGTCCACGGGCGACGAGCTGGTAGAGCCTGGCTTGCCGCTGGGGCCAGGGCAGATCTACAACAGTAATCGGCGCCTGCTGGTCAGTTGGCTGCAGCGCTTGGGCTGTGAAGTGATCGATGCCGGGATACTTGCCGACGACCTGCAGAAAACCCGTGATTGTCTGGCGGGTCTGGGTCAGGTCGATTTGATCCTCTCGACCGGTGGTGTTTCCGTGGGTGAGGCCGATTACCTGGGCCTGGCCTTGCGCGAAGCAGGCGAACTGGCCCTCTGGAAGCTGGCAATCAAGCCCGGCAAGCCATTGACCTTCGGCCACTATAAAGGCGTGCCGGTGATCGGTTTGCCCGGCAATCCGGCTTCGACGCTGGTGACTTTCGGTCTGCTGACCCGCCCGTATCTGCTGCGCCGCCAGGGTGTGCGGGAGGTGACCCCTCTGCAGTTCCCGGTACCTGCCGGTTTTGACTGGCCCAAAGCCGGCAATCGTCGGGAGTACCTGCGTGCACGGCTGGACCAGGGGTGTGCGCAGATCTACAAGAACCAGAGTTCCGGCGTGCTGCGCAGCGCTGCCTGGGCCGAGGGCCTGGTGGAGGTCCGTGAGGGCACTACACCTGGCAAAGGCGATGCCGTGCAGTTCATTCCCTTGAGTGAGCTACTCGGCTGAGCGGCTGAGCAAACCATTGTCGCCCAGGTTGCCCAGTGTGGGCGCGCGCTGGCTCAGGCGCGCGTGCACGCTTTCCAGCTGGGCGGCGGCAATGCTCCAGTCGTGGCGCTCATGGATGAACTG
The DNA here is from genome assembly GCA_050739855.1 of Pseudomonas sp. Taxonomy (GTDB): domain Bacteria; phylum Pseudomonadota; class Gammaproteobacteria; order Pseudomonadales; family Pseudomonadaceae; genus Aquipseudomonas. The sequence goes on along the minus strand of JBOICD010000278.1, from coordinate 2,718 downwards.
ACGTGCGGCCTCCGACAACTGGCGCATGCGCCAGGGCTGGTTGAGCAACTGGGTGATGAGCAAGGCCAGCTGATCGCCATCGTCACTGCCCAGGTAGTGTTCGCCCTGGGTCACCTGTAGCCCGCATACGCCCTTGGCGGTGGTGACTACAGGCAAGCCGGCCGCCATGGCTTCCAGTACCTTGATTTTCGAACCGCCGGCATAGCGCAGCGGGGCGAAGAATATTGCCGAATGCCGTTGCAGCTCACGCAGGTCAGGCAGGTAGCCGACCCATTCGATACGCGGGTCGCTCCAGCGCGATTTCCAGCTGTCCGGCAAGGCATGTCCCACCACGGCCAGGCGCACCGCCGGGTTGCTCTGCCAGACTTGCGGGAGGATATCTTCTAGTGCCCACTCGATGGCTTCGAGGCTGGCGCTGTACTCAAAGTTGCCGACAAACAACAGTCGCTGGCTGTGCAGCGACGGCTGGATGTCCTGATAGTGCGCGCAGTCCACGCCATTGATCACCAGTGAAGCGGGATTGCCGGTCAGGCGACTGATGTGCTCGACATCCCTGGGGCTGACCGCCACCACCTCATGGGCTTGGCTCAACACGCGGTTTTCCCAGCGCCGGTAGCGCCAGCGGTCGAAGGCGTTGAACGGTCGCAACCATAGCGGCAGGCGGTCATGGCAGGCGTTGCCGGACACCGATTCGATGGTGTGCTCACTGAGCAAAAATGGCAGTCCCCTTGCTTGCAGGGCTTTTTCGAAAGGCTGGAAGCTATAGCTGTGCTCGATCTGGATCACATCCCAGCGTTCTTCCAGCAACTGCTCAAAGCGATGGCGCAGGTGCGGAGCCAGACCGTTGACACTGGCTCGCACGGGATAGCCAGCGTACACCGCGGCAAGCAGGTTCAATGGGCTATGCAGTGGGCGCCTGGGTAATACGATCAGGCGTTCGAGCAGGGGCTCGAGCGCCTGGCGGGCCGCCTCGCTGGGCGGGATCTTCGACTGCACCAGCAAGGTGATCTGGTGGCCCCGCTGCGCCAGGCTGCGCAGCAGGTGGTATTGCCGGGTTTTGCCGCCACTGGTGGTTGGCCAGGGCAGATAAGGCAGTGTCCAGAGTACGCGCATGACCCCTTTCCTCTATTTCCAGGCGGGTAACGGCATGCCGATATGAATGGACGCGCCTGGGGTGTCAGCTGCTGGCTGATTCCGGGGCGCGTCCATAGATATCAGTAAAGCGCACGATGTCGTCCTCGCCCATATATTCGCCACTTTGTACTTCGATCATGACCAGGTCGATCACGCCGGGGTTGGTCAGGCGATGTACCCGCCCCGGTTTGATGAAGGTCGATTCGTTGGTGTCGAGCAAAAACTCGTCTTCACCGTTGGTCACGCAGGCCATTCCGCTGACGACGATCCAGTGTTCACTGCGATGGTGGTGCATCTGCAGTGACAGCGACGCTTGAGGGCGAACCACGATGCGCTTGATCTTGAAGCGCGGACCTTCCTCGAGCACGGTGTACATGCCCCATGGGCGGTTCACGGTGCGGTGCAGGCGATAGGCATCATGGCCCTGGTGTTTGAGCTGTTGGGCGATCACCTTGACCTCTTGGCTACGCGCGGCATCGGCGATCAGCAAGGCGTCGGGGGTATCAATGATGATGAGGTTGTCGAGGCCAACGGCGCCGACCAGCCGGCGTGGCGAGTCGATGTAGCAATTGGAGACGTCATGCAGCACGGTCTCGCCATTGCACTGGTTGCCGTTCTGGTCGGCTTCCTTGAGACCACGTACCGCCTGCCAGCAGCCGATGTCGCTCCAACCCAGGTCGGCGGGTAGCACGGCCACCTGGTTGGAGGCTTCCATGACGGCGTAATCGATGGAGATGTCCGGTACGCTTTCGAAGGTCTGCGAGTCCAGTTCCAGCTGCAGTTCCCCCTCACCCTGTTTGCTCGGACTGTGTTGCAGGCAATGGTGGACGCTGGCGAGCAGGTCTGGAACATGACGGTCCAGTTCCGCCAGGATCGTATCGACGCGCATGCAGAACATGCCGGCATTCCACAGGTGCTGGCCGCCCTCCAGGTAGTGCCGGGCGGTGGCGACGTCGGGTTTTTCGACAAAACGCTCCACTTTGTAGCCTTGCGCGCCCAGCGCCTGGCCTTTCTCGATATAGCCAAAACCGGTTTCGGCGTGGCTGGGCACCAGGCCGAAGGTGGTCAGCCAACCTTCCTGTGCCAGATTCCGGGCTTGCGCGACCGCGCGTTCGAAGGCTGGCAGATCGCTGATCAGGTGATCGGCGGGCAGGACCAGCAGCAAGGCGTTTTCGCCATACAGCCTGGCACAGTGCAGGGCGGCTGCGGCGATGGCTGGCGCAGTATTGCGGCCAAAGGGCTCGAGGATGAAGTCCAGGGGCATGCCGGTGTGGTTCAGCTGGCGGTACTCATCTTGGGTGCGGAAATACACCTCACGGTTGGTCACCGTCACTACCCGCTCGACGCCTGGCAGCGTACTGGCGCGGGAAAAGGTCTTCTGCAGCAGGCTCTGGCCATCGGGCAGACGCATGAATGGTTTCGGCATGGTTTCGCGGGAAACCGGCCAAAGACGAGTGCCGGCACCGCCGGCGATGATGCAGGGGATCAGAACGCTCATTTCACAGCCTTGAGTCAGGGCACTGAGACTACAGTGCAGTAAAGGGCAACCGGGACCTGGCAGGCGCTCGCGTAATGAGTCAATAA
>JBOICD010000277.1:0-5219 GCA_050739855.1 Pseudomonas sp. | reverse complement strand
GGGCAAGCCCGCTCCCACAGAAAAAAGACACGGTGGGAGCGGGCTTGCCCCGCGATGAGGCCCTCAAGGTTTCGCCGCAGCCTGCCAAAGCACCTCAGCCACCCCCTGTCGCCGTCCAATCAAACGCGCAGCCACAAACAGCAAATCCGACAGTCGGTTGATATACGCCAAGCCAACCCCGGCCAGCGGCTCGACACTGTTCAGTTGCTGGCAGCGCCGCTCGGCACTGCGTGCCAGGCTGCGGCACACATGGGCTTGAGCAATCAGCGCCGAGCCACTGGGCAGGATGAAGTTTTCCAGCGGCCCCAGCTCTTCGTTCCAGCGGTCGATAGCCGCTTCCAGGCGTTCCACTTCCGCCGCGTTCAGCGCCTGATAACTGGGCATCGCCAGCTCGCCGCCGAGATCGAACAAGCGGTGTTGGCAAGGCGCCAGAACCTCGATCACTTCTTCCAGCTTGTGTTCGGCCAACCCGGCCAGCAGCAGCCCCAACTGGCTGTTAAGGCTGTCGACCTCACCAATGGCCTCGATCCGCGGATGATCCTTGGGCACCCGTCGGCCGTCACCCAGGCCGGTTTCGCCTTTGTCGCCGGTACGGGTGTAGATCTTCGACAAGCGAAAGCCCATGTTCATGACTCCATTTTGTGGGGCTCGACCGCGATCGGCGAGCTGTTGGCCAGTGGCAGGCGCAAGGTAAAGCAGGTGCCTTGCCCCGGTGCCGATTGCACCTCCATCTGGCCTTTGTGGTTGTTGGTGATGATGAAATACGACACCGACAGGCCCAGGCCCGTGCCCTGGCCGATTTCCTTGGTGGTGAAGAACGGTTCGAAGGTGCGCTTACGCACCGCCTCGGGCATACCGACACCGTTGTCCTCCACCTGAATCTCCGCCCAGGGCGGGTTGAGCCGGGTGCGCAGGATGATGCGTCCCGACTCGCTGTCGTCTTCACGCAGGTGGATGGCCTGGGCGGCGTTCTTCAGCAGGTTGAGCAGCACTTGCTCGAGTTCGTTCGCGGTGCACGGCACCGGTCCCAGGTTGGGATCGAACTGACGGATGATGGCCTGGCCCTTGAAGTCGAAGCCGATGGTCAGGTCGAAGTCGTTGCCGGCAATCTCCACCGCCTGGTCGATCAGTGCCGGCAAGTCGCAGGGGGCCAGCTGGCGATTGCTGCGCCGGCTGAAACTGAGCATATGGGTGACAATTTTGGCGGCGCGGGCCCCTGCCTGCTGGATGCCGTCCAGCAACTGCGGGACTTCGCGGCTTTCCAGGTAACGGTTGACGATGGGCAGGTCGATGCCAAGTTCGCCTGCCTGTTCCTGGTTCTTCGCCAGGTCCGGTGACAGGCGCCGGCGAATGTTCTGCACGTTGTGCAGGATCGCCCCCAGCGGGTTGTTGATTTCATGGGCCATGCCAGCGGCCAGGCCACCAACCGAGAGCATCTTCTCCGACTGCACCATCATTTCTTCCAGGGACAGACGCTGGGTGATGTCGTCGATACGGATAACCACGCCGCGGCCACCGCCGCCCATCAGTGGATAGAACGTCAGGGCGTAATGCCGGGCATCATCATCTTTGGTCCAGGTCACCCGTTCGATCTTCGCCACCCGGTGCTTCTCGACGCTTTCCTTGAGTTGCGGCAGGAACGGTTTGAGCGGCTCGAAGGCGAGGAAGATCGGCTGGTTCAGCGCTTCGTCCAACGGTGTACCGGACAGGGCGCTGGCTTCCTGGTTCCACTGGGTCACGTAGAGTTGTTCGTCGAGGGCGATCAATGCCGAGGGCATGGAGTCGATAATGCTGTTGAGGTAGTTCTGAAAACCGGTGAGTTTTTTCTCGATCTTGCTACGTACCTGGACTTCCTGTTCCAGCTTGCGGTTGGTATGGCGGGTTTCCTCGGCCAGGCCCTGTGCCTGGTCGTAAGCCTCCTGGAACTCGTCACGGGTGCGCTTGAGCTGCTGTTCACGCGCTTCGATGCGCGTGAGCATGGTATTGAAGGCTTCGGCCAGGCTGCCGATTTCATCGTCATTGCCGCGTTGGGCGCGCAGGGAGTAGTTTTCCTCGCGGGTAACCTGGCGTGACAGTTGCTCGAGCTGATCGATCGGCTGAGTAATCAGGCGCTTGATCTGCCGGGCGATGATCATCCACAACAGGATGCTGAACACCAGGATGCCCAGACTGGCGGTGAGAATACCGGTGTAGAAGGCCAGCGGCAGTTCACTACTGGCCACCATCAACAGGTAGCCAGGAGGGCTGCCCGGGCGTGTCAGTTTGGTCAACTGGGTGCTGCGAAACTCGGTCAGGCGCCAGTTCTCGATATGGCGGTAGCGGGTAGGCAAGGGCAGTTGTTCACCATGCTGCAACTGCGCAAGCAGTTTGCCATCGCTGCCGTACACTGCGGCCGCCCGTAAAGGGGTGTAGCTGTCGAGCTCTTTGAGCAAGGCCTTGGCGGACTCGGGTGAGTCGGCTGCCTGCGAGGCAAACTGTGGATTGGCCACCAGTCGACCAATGGTCTGCAACGCCTGTGGCGCCATGCTCTCCTGGGAAATCCAGTAAGCGGCGCTGATGAAAGTCAGGTTGGCCACCAGCAAAATGGTGATCAACAGCACCAGCAGGGCGGCCAGCAGTTTCTGGCCGACCGGCAGGTTTTCCAGGCGTTCGCGCAGCGTCATGTGATAGCGGGATCCCGGTCTGTGGGTGAAAGGGCAGGGTAACGCTGCGTTCAGTCGCAGGGCAATCCACGTGCACTCAGGTGCTCGAGCAGGCGCCGGTAGAGGCGCTCCAGGTGCGGCAGCTCAAGGCTGTGGCGGCTGGCGACGCGGCAGGCGTGGCCAAGCAGGTAGTGGATTTCTGTGCGACGACCCTGGCGAACATCCTGGTACATGGAAGAGTAGTTGGCGGCGGTGGCCTTGATCACCCGTTCCACTTCCTCGCTCAAGCCATTGGCGGCTTCGGGTTGGCCGCAACATTGCAGCAACTCGGTGAGTTCGGCGCACAGGGTGGCCACTTCGCAGTGGTGTGCCTCAAGGCCACCATTGCGGCAGTCGTGCAGCACGGTCAGCGGGTTGATTGCGCAGTTGAGTGCCAGCTTGCGCCACAGGCGGGTGAGGATGTCAGGCGTCCACTGGTGGGGAATGCCCGCATCGCTCAGGTCATCGAGCCACTCCGGGGCCAGCGGGTTGGCCTGGTCACCTAGCCAGTTGAAGCCGTGACCGGCGAAATTGACCTGCCAGTCGGCCTGGCGAAACGCGCCTTCGGTGCTGGAGGCGAAGATGCAGCGGGCGTGAGGGACCTGATTGGCGACCGCGTCCTGGCTACCCAGGCCGTTCTGCAGCAGGATCAGTTCGGCGCCGTGGGCCAGGCGTGGCGCCAGTTGCGCCACCGCGTGCTCGGCATCATAGGCCTTGCAGGCGACCAGCAGGCGATGAATGGGCGTGGTGTCGTGTGCGGTTTGCGCCGGAATCGCATGCAGTTGGGCCTGGTCCTTTTCGATCAGGGTCAGGCCGCCCACCGCTTCGTAGGCCTTGAGGCGCTCTGCATCACGCAGGATTAGCCGGACCGCTTTGCCCGCACGGGCCAGACGGCAAGCCCAGAGGCTGCCCAGACTGCCGGCGCCGAGAATATGCCAGGTGCTGCTCATCAGCGTTTCGCAACCGTTATAATGAGCCGGTATTTTAACCGTCAAACCCTGCGCGCTCCATCGCGCTCTTTCATCAGAGCCGCGAGCGTGCGTTTATTTTATGGAGAGAAGGTATGCCGTCGTTCGACGTGGTATCGGAACTGGACAAGCACGAAGTCACCAACGCCGTGGAAAACGCGGTCAAGGATCTGGACCGTCGCTATGACCTCAAGGGCAAGGGCAGCTTCGAGTTCAAGGAAAAGGAACTGACCGTCACCCTGACTGCCGAAGCCGAATTCCAGCTCGAAGCGATGATCGAGATCCTCAAGCTGGCCCTGGTCAAGCGCAAGATCGACGTGCAGTGCCTGGAAGTGAAGGATGCCTACGCTTCAGGCAAAGTGATGAAGCAGGACGCCACCCTCAAGGAAGGCATCGACAAGGAGTTGGCGAAGAAGATCGTCGCTCACATCAAAGATGCCAAACTCAAGGTCCAGGCCGCCATCCAGGGCGAGCAGGTACGCGTCACCGGCAAGAAGCGTGACGACCTGCAGGAAGCCATCGCCGCACTGCGTGGCAAAGAGTTCGGCATGCCGCTGCAGTTCAACAACTTCCGCGACTGATCGAAGCACATCGGAACCTTGGCGCCGTTTTGGCGTCCGAGGTCTCTGTGGCCGCTGAAACGATTGCGGCGCGATTTTTACAGCTTTTGCCCCTCGGCATCAGGAGAACATTATGGATTTGAGTGCTGAAGTCGATCAGCTGGTTAAAACGTCGCAAACCTGGATCCCCTTGATCATGGAATACGGCAGCCGCCTGGTGCTGGCGCTGCTGACCCTGGCCATTGGCTGGTGGGTGATCAACAAGGTGACCTACCGTCTGGGCAAGTTGCTTGCCTTGCGTAATGCCGACCTGGCGCTGCAAGGCTTTATCAGCAGCCTGGCGAACATCATTCTGAAGATTCTGCTGGTGGTCAGTGTTGCCTCGATGATTGGCATCGAGACCACCTCGTTTGTTGCCGCCATCGGTGCTGCCGGCCTGGCCATCGGTCTGGCCTTGCAAGGCAGCCTGGCGAACTTTGCCGGTGGCGTGCTGATTCTGCTGTTCCGTCCGTTTCGCCTGGGTGACTGGATCGAAGCCCAGGGGGTTTCCGGCACTGTCGACAGCATCCAGATCTTCCACACGGTGCTGCGTACCGGTGACAACAAGACGGTGATCCTGCCCAACGGCAGCCTGTCCAACGGCATCATCACCAACACCAACCGTCAGCCGACCCGCAAGGTGGTGTTCGATGTCGGCGTCAATTACGAGGCCGATCTGCAGAAAGCCCGTCAGGTGTTGCTGGAGCTGGCCAAAGATCCACGCGTACACCAGGACCCGGCGCCACAGGCCGTGGTCTCGCTGCTGGGTGACAGCTCGATCACGCTGTCCTTGCGGATCTGGGTGAACACTGCTGACTACTGGGATGTGCTGTTCATGCTCAATGAGCATGCGCGCGATCGTCTGAAGGAAGAGGGTATCGATATTCCCTTCCCGCAGCGGGTGATCCGCGTGGTGCAGGAAGCGGCGGTGCAGTAAGTACCTTTGATCGCGGGGCAAGCCCGCTCCCACA
>JBOICD010000276.1:0-5223 GCA_050739855.1 Pseudomonas sp. | reverse complement strand
AGGTATGCTGGAGGGGCCGAACTGGCTTTTCGCCGTGACTGACTATAGTCTGGCGCAGATCTGCCGATAAGTAGAAGAAGAGTTTTATTAACTTCCGCTCACGACCCTGACCACGACAGTAAGTGCTTTCTATCTATGGCTAAAATTATCGGCATCATCGTCGTATTCGCGAGTGTGCTCGGCGGATATGTGCTATCCCACGGCAAAATTGCGGCACTGATTCAGCCCTTCGAGGTGTTGATCATCGGTGGCGCGGCCTTTGGTGCGTTCCTGCAGGCGAACCCCGGTTACATGACCATGCATGTAATCAAGAAGTCGCTGAAGATGTTTGGTACGCGCTTTACCCATACCTTCTATATCGAGGTGCTGGGGCTGGTCTACGAGATCCTCAACAAGAGCCGGCGCGAAGGCATGATGGCGATTGAAGCCGATATCGAAGACGCCGCCTCCAGTCCGATTTTTGCCAAGTACCCCGCCGTGCTCGGTGATGAGCGCATGACCGCGTTCATCTGCGACTACCTGCGCATCATGTCCACCGGCAACATGGCTCCGCATGAGCTCGAAGGCCTGTTCGACATGGAGCTGCTGAGCATGAAGGAAGAGCTCGATCACCCGTCCCATGCCGTGACCGGTATCGCTGACGGTATGCCGGGCTTCGGTATCGTTGCGGCGGTACTGGGGATCGTGGTGACCATGGCCTCGCTGGGCGATGGCGACCAGAAATCCATCGGCCTGCACGTGGGTGCGGCGCTGGTCGGTACCTTCTTCGGTATTCTCGCGGCTTACGGTTTCTTTGGCCCGCTGGCCACCGCCTTGCGTCAGGATGCCCGCGAAGAGCTCAACGTCTATGAAGCCATCAAGGCTTCGCTGGTAGCCTCGGCTTCCGGTATGCCGCCGTCGCTGGCCGTGGAATTCGGGCGCAAGGTGCTGTTCCCAGCCCACCGTCCGAGCTTCGCCGAGCTGGAACAAGCGGTTCGCGGACGCTGAGTCATGGAGAACAACCAGCCCATTATCGTCAAACGCGTCAAACGCTTTGGCGACGGCCACCATGGTGGCGCCTGGAAGATCGCCTTCGCCGACTTCGCTACGGCGATGATGGCGTTCTTCCTGGTGCTCTGGCTGCTGTCGACGGCCACGCCAGAACAGAAGCTCGCCATTGCCGGCTACTTCAAGGACCCGATCGGTTTTTCCGAAAGCGGCACGCCCTACATCATTGACCTGGGTGGTTCGCCACAGCTCGCTCCGGAAAAGACCATCAACCCGGAAGTGAAGTCCGAGCCGACCCCGGACACCAGTCTCCAACTGGATCAGGACAAGGTTGAAAGCTTGGCCGAGCAGGTCGAGCGCGAGCGACTCGAGTTGCTCTTGCAGGAGTTGCAGAACAAGGTCGAAGAAAACCCGCAGCTGCAGAAGTTCAAGGACCAGATCCTCTTCGAAATTACCCAGGATGGCCTGCGCATCCAGATCATGGATGCCGAGAACCGGCCAATGTTCGACCTGGGCAGCGCGCGCTTGCAGCCGTACTTCGAAGATATCCTGCTGGCCATGGCCGACACCATCAAGGCGGTGCCGAACAAGATCAGTATCAGCGGCCATACCGATGCCAAGCCGTATGCAGGCACCGGTGACTTCGGCAACTGGGAGCTGTCGGCCAACCGTGCCAACGCGGCACGCCGTGCCCTGGTTGCCGGTGGCTACCCGGATGCACAGGTTGCCCGGGTGGTCGGTTACGCCTCGTCATCGTTGTTTGATCGGGCGAACCCGCTCAACCCGGTCAACCGGCGTATCGACATCATTGTCCTGACCAAAAAGGCCCAGCGTAGCCTTGAAGGTGAGCAGCCAGCTGCGCCTGAGGGCGCTGCGCCAGACGCCAATGCGCCGGCTCCAGCGCCTGCAGTGCCGGCCCCGGCGCCCGAGGCCGAGCCGATGCAGCCGCGCGAGCTGCGCCAGAAGCTGAACATCTTCGAGGATGGTGTATTGAAGATGGATGAGAGCAAGGAGTAATCCTGTGTTCTGATCACAACGCCCGTGTGCAGCGATGCTCACGGGCGTTGTGCTTTGTGGGAGGGTTCAGAAGCCGCGGCGGATCTTGGCCTTCAGGTCGGCGTGAAAGAAACCGGCGTTCAGGCGGTTGCTGGCGTCGGCGCCAGCCTCTTCTTTGATGATCGAACGTTTGAAGGTCTGTTCGTCATGGTAGGCGAGGACGAACAGGTCGATATGCTCGCGTGAACTCATGATCGGCCACTTGTCCAGGTAGTCCGGCAATGTGCACTCTGCGCATTGGAACAGCGATACCCGACGATTGCTGAGGGTGGCGGCCCCAAGCTGGAAGGGCACCCACCAGGTATCGGCGTAATCCTCGGAAAGCACACTGATCAGGTGCGTGCAGCTACTGATGTTGCTAGAGAGCAGGCCGCTGATATCGTCGCCGGTCTGCCCGGTGTCGCCATCGAACAGATCCAGGTGGGTGGCAATGCCTTCGAGTTTCAGGCGTTCGCTGATGGTGTAGGCATCCAGGCGTTGCGGGTGCCGATAGCTGATAACGACTGGCATCAGGCGGGCCCTCCTGGTGTACAGGCTGGGTAACGGGTACCTAAGGATTGGATTGTCATTGTTGATTCCTTTCATACTCAGAGCATGGAGTTGATTCGCTTGGTCGTGGCGAATCTGAAAGGTGACAATCAATGAAAGCTTTTATGAGGGCAAGGGACGACCAGCGTTAAAGAAGGGTCCTACTTTGTTTGGTAAATTTTCCTGCAGGGCTGTCCTACGAGGCGGCGAAGTGAGGCCCATTGCGAGCCTCACTTGGCATTTTAATAGCTGTCTTCAGGCAGGCTGGCGATGATCGAGCGGTAGCTGTTCATCCGCTGCTGCTGGACACGACCGTCTTCCAGAGCCTTGAGCAACGCGCAACCGGGCTCGCGATCATGCTTGCAGTCACGGAAGCGGCAGGTGCCAATCAGGTCGTTGAACTCGATGAAACCGGCTTCGACATCGGCACGGCTGACGTGACCCAGGCCAAATTCGCGAATACCCGGGGAGTCGATCAGTTCACCGCCGCCTGGGAAGTGGTACAGGCGCGCGGTCGTGGTGGTGTGCGTACCCTGGCCAGACCACTCCGACAGATCGCCGACTCGGGTCTGCACTTCGGGTAGCAGGCTGTTGACCAGCGACGACTTGCCGACCCCCGACTGACCGACGAAGACGCTGATATGGCCATCCAGGCGCGCCTGCAGCTGCTGCATGCCGTCGCCGTGATGGGCCGAAACCTCCAGCAATGGATAGCCCAGCTGCCGGTACACCGCCAGCAGCGCGTTGAGCGCCGGGGCGTTCTGTTCGTTGATCAGGTCGGCCTTGTTCAGCAACAGCAGCGGGTGAATGCCGGCGTGTTCGGCGGCTACCAGGTAGCGGTCGATCAGGTTGGCATGCGGTTCCGGCGCCGGGGCGAAGACGATCACGATCAGATCGACGTTGGCCGCCACCGGCTTGAGCTGGCCACGGCTGTCGGGGCGGCACAGCTCGGTGTTGCGCGGCATTTGCGCGACGATTACGCCGATACCCTGGTTGCCCGCGCGCCACACCACGCGGTCGCCGGTTACCAGCGCTGGCAGGTTGGCGCGCAAGTGGCAACGGAACACCTGGCCGGCGTCTTCGCCGTCCTGGGCTTCGACTTCGACCTGCACGCCAAAGTGAGCGATCACCAGGCCGAGTTGCTCGGGGCCCAGGTCACCGCCTTCGAGTTCCTTCAGGGTCTGTTGTTCGCGTTTGGCGGCGCGGGCAGCGCGTTCACCCTGGATTTTTTCGATCCGCCAGTTTTGGCGGCGATTGAGCTGGCGTTTGGCCATGAAGGTTCCGTGTTCGGCATGCATTATTAAACGGCAAGGAGTTTAGCACGCTCCACTAGGCTAAACTGCGCACCTACCGAGGAGCAGAATCATGCAGAATCCACAGAACCTGATCTGGATCGACCTGGAAATGACCGGTCTGGATCCGGATAACGACGTCATTATCGAAATGGCCACCATCGTTACTGACAGCGACCTCAACACGTTGGCCGAAGGGCCGGTGATCGCCATTCACCACAGTGACGAGGTGCTGGCGCGCATGGACGAGTGGAACACCCGCACCCATGGCGCCTCCGGGCTGACCCAGCGGGTCAAGGACAGCAAGGTCAGCATGGCTGAAGCCGAAGCGCAGACCATTGCCTTCCTGGAGCAGTGGGTGCCGAAAGGCAAGTCGCCGATCTGTGGCAACAGCATCTGCCAGGATCGCCGTTTCCTCTACCGTCACATGCGTGGCCTGGAAAACTACTTCCATTACCGCAACCTTGATGTCTCGACGCTCAAAGAGCTGGTGGCACGCTGGGCGCCTGAAGTGCGCGACAGTTTCAAGAAAAGTGGCACCCACCTGGCATTGGACGATATTCGCGAATCGATCAACGAACTTCGTCACTACCGCGAGCACTTCATCAAGTTCTGATCACGCCGCCGCACGGTTGTACAGACAATCCGTGCGGCGCCCCCTTTTGGTGCCTGAGGCAACTGGTTAGACTGCGCGCCCCCTTGCACGGATCTGCGCCATGTTGTTGATGCTCTACCTCATTGCAATCACCGCTGAAGCCATGACTGGCGCGCTGTCTGCCGGGCGCCGCGGCATGGACTGGTTCGGCGTGGTGTTGATTGCCTGCATCACCGCCCTGGGTGGCGGTTCAGTGCGCGATGTGTTGCTGGGGCATTACCCGCTGACCTGGGTCAAGCATCCGGAATACCTGGTGCTGACCAGTTTTGCTGCGCTGATGACCATCTTCATTGCGCCGTTGATGCGTCACCTGCGCTCCTTGTTCCTGGTGCTCGATGCGCTGGGGCTGGTCGCCTTTACCCTGATCGGCTGCATGACCGCCCTGGAAATGGGCCAGGGCATGCTGGTGGCGTCCATCAGCGGGGTGATCACCGGGGTGTTTGGCGGCATTCTCCGGGATATTTTCTGTAACGATATTCCGTTGATCTTCCGCCGTGAGCTGTATGCGAGTGTGTCTTTTGCGGCGGCCTGGTTCTATCTGGGTTGCGTCTACTTCAAGGTGCCCGGCGAGCAGGCGATTCTGCTGACCTTGTTTGGCGGCTTTCTCCTGCGTTTGCTGGCGATTCGTTTTCACTGGGAAATGCCGAAGTTCCATTACAACGACGAGCATTGAGTCGCTAGCCGTATCGCGGGGCAAGCCCGCTC
>JBOICD010000275.1:0-5227 GCA_050739855.1 Pseudomonas sp. | reverse complement strand
ATAGGCACCGATCGTTTTACTCAGGATTTGCAATGTCAAAGTCAACCGTCTTCAGTGCGCTCGGGCTGGCCCTGGTGCTGGCGGGTGTTTCCGGCTGTTCTTCGAAGAAAGCTGCCATCTACGAACACGAGAATTTCGACGACTCGGGTACTTATTCGCGCAGCTTCCCGGTCAGCGAAGCCAGTACGTGTGAAGCGGCCCGGCGTGCCTTGCTCAGCCAGGGTTACATCATCACCAGCAGCGATGCCGGGCAGGTCAATGGCAACAAGAGCTTTCAGCAGACCGGCGAGTCGCACCTGCAGATCAGTTTCAACGTGGTCTGTGCCCGCGACAGCGGCGACGAGCAGCGCTCGACCATGTTCGCCAACGCCTTGCAGGACCGTTACGCGCTGAAAAAATCCAATACCTCGGCCAGTGTCGGGGTGGGCGTGCTGGGCTCGCTGTCGATGCCGATTGGCTCCACCGACGATTCGATGGTCAAGGTGGCCAGCGAGACCGTGACCTCGGCCAAGTTCTACGAGCGTTACTTCGCCCTGGTCGAAAGCTTCCTGCCCAAGGAACAGCAGAAAAAGGCCTCGCTGAAAAAACCGGAAGAGACGCCTGCGCCAGCGTTGGGGATTCCTGAAAGTACTCCGGTGCCGGCACCTGCTGCCCTGGCACCGGCCGAAGCAGCTGCGCCTGCGCCAGCACCTGCGGCGATTGAGCCGGCTCCGGCACCAGCCCAGCAGGTGCCGGTGGTCGAGGCCGCATCGGCGCCTGTGGTCGACGACAGCAAGGGTTCCAAGCCGGTGCCACCACCGGTCGAGGCGATGCCGATCAATGCCGAGCAGCCTGCGCCAGCAGCCGCTGAACCGGTATCGAGCGTAGCGCCGGCAGCGCCTGTCAGCAGCCCTGAACAGGCGCCGCAGTAAGGGCGGATAATTTTGCCAACTGCTGCTACGTTGTTTTGATAAGCGTCATTGTCATTTTTCTTTCATCGCGGCACTTTAGGCTCGATGACGAATCAATGAAATGAATGAGAAACGACGGAGCAGACGATGGACGACTATCAAGAAGAACTACTCGAATACCGCGCCTTTGAGCTCGATCCACCCGAGCCTGCCGAAGACGCCACCGAGCTGTAGTTTCAGCCGGTACGCCGCTGGCTGCGGCGAAACTCGCCCGGGGTCATGCTGTTCCAGCGCTTGAACGCGCGCTGAAAGGCCTCGGCCGAAGCAAACCCGAGCAGATAGGCGATCTCACCAAAGGCCAGTTCCGTATCACGGATATAGGCCATGGCCAGGTCGCGGCGGGTATCGTTGAGGATGGCGCGAAACTGCGTGCCTTCCTCGGCCAGCTTGCGCCGCAAGGTCCAGGTCGGCAGTTGCAGGTGCCGCGCCACTTCCTCCAGATCCGGTTCCCGGCCGCCATTGAGCAGCGGTCCGAGCAAATGGGCGATGCGTTCGCCCAGGCTGCGGATTCGCGTGCGTTGCTCAAGTTCCGCCTCACATAACTGCAACAGATGCTGCCAGGTGCTGGGGCAGTGCGCCGGGTTGCGTAGGGCAAGGCTTGCCTGGCTCAGGCGTAACTGGTTGGTCTGTGCGCCAAATTGCACCGGGGTGCTGCACAGCGCCTGGTAGTGGGCGGCATAGGCGGGTGCCTCGAACTCGATCTCCATCCGTTCGGCCACCAGGTTCACGCCGGCCAGGCTCGACAACTGCGCAAGCCAGCCGGACAGCAGCGAATCGACCACAAAGCGGTTATAGGCGTTGTAGGGGCTGATCGAGTAGAAGCGCAGCCAGGCGCCGCCGCTGTCGGCGTGGAAGCTCGAATGGCCGCGGTAGTTGGCGGCGTACAGCGGCTCGAAGCGCAGCAAGGTGCGCGCCGCTTCGCCGACAGTGGGGGCCTGGGCCGCAGTGACACCGGCCAGGCCTGCCTGGCTGAGGCGACTGATGCAGCCCATGTGCAGGCCCAGGGCCGGATCAGCGGTCAGTTCGATGGCCGCATGGCCCAGGTGCATGTAACGCGGGATGGACAGGCGCGCACCCGCTTCGGCCAGGCGTTCAGTATTCAGGCCGTAACGCTCCAGCAGCGCTGTAGGCTCGATCCCGCGTTGCTGCAGGGTTTCACTCAGGGGCTGGATAAAACCGACTGAGAGGTCACCCAGACGCATCCGCGGGCGATTCATGGCCGACCTACAGCCACAGGTTCAGCAGACGCGCACCTGGGGTGCGGTTGCCGTTCAGGTTGAGGCCGGCGCGGTTGGCAAAACCCTGACCATCGGCGACCACATCCCAGAAACGCCCGCGCAAGAATACGCTCATGCTGCTCATGTCGCTGGGGTTGGCCTTCAGGGTCAGCTGTTGCCAAGCCTGGGCTTCACTGATTTCGCCGGTTTTGAACGGCAGTGAAGCCGCCAGCGGTTGATGGCGGTTGCCGCGCCAGGGCGCATTCCAGCTGTCTTTACCGCCCAGGAACGCGGGATTGGCGATGAACTGCGCCGACTGATTAGCCAGTTGTTGCTGATTGCTCGGGTACCAGCTGTCGCTGCCGATCAGCACGCCCAGGCGTCCGGCCGGGGTCTGCAGGACTTGAGGCGGCTGGTCGATGCCGCTGTCGATGTAGCGGCGTACTTCACTGTCCGGGTGTTGCTGGCGCTGGGGCTGGCCGAGCACCGAGCCATCGCCGGCGAACACCAGGCTGCTGTTGTACAGGGCGCCTGAGCCGACTTTGAGGGTGCCGCGTTCGACATAGGGGGAGGGCAGGACAATCGAGCCCGCCACCAGGGTCACGCCGAATTCCCTGGCCAGACCGCCGAACAGCTGCTGGTAGTCGCTGGCCATCTGCTGCGCCTTCATGCGCAGGTGGGCATCGGCGCGACGGTCATCACCTTCGGCGCCGAGCAAGGCCAGACCGTAGCTGATCGGGTTGCTCAGCTCCAGCCATTGCCAGGCTTCGCGGCGCTGGGTGACCTGGTACAGCTCGTTCTTTTCGCCCCGGGCCCAGAGCCAGGTGCCGATATGTTCGGGCAGGATGACAATGGTTCGGGCATTGATCAGGCCTTGGCCGCGCGCCTGCTCCAGATAGGCGGCCAACTTGCGGTGCAGGCGTTGCAGGTTCTGGTAGTCACTGGGGTACAGCTGCGGCTCGACCCCCAGCAGGTTGCCATGGTCGGCGGGAACGCCTTCGCTCAGGGCCAGTTCGATGCGCAGGTCCGACAGGTAATGCCCGCTCGGCCGTTGCCCGGTCCAGAACCCGTAGCCGCAGAGCGCAGCAATGACAACCAGCGCCAGGGCGCTTAACAGAAGTTTTCGCATGAAGCTTTGACTTTCAATAAAAAATGAATTCATTAAAAAACGAAATCAATAAATTATCATAAGGGTTTCACTAAAAAAAGAAAAATAAATTCATTGAGAAATGATTTTGTCATCCATTGAGTCACAAAAAATCGTCTTTTCAGTTTGGACCGAAAATGGCGAACAGTAGTGGGTTTGATTATGCCAATGGCATGATAATTGACCGGGAAGAGCGTGTGTCAAGACCTTGTTTTTCTTAATGTAATAATTCTGGAGTACAGGCTTTCCTCCCTTAATGGAAAGCATTACTTGATCTTGGGTGTCGTCAGGATGATCGTTAGGAATAAGGTCGTTTTTTGTAATGTAGGTATTGATAAGTTTCACGCACGCAATAAATCGCGTATTGATGTACCTTTCCCATATCATATTTACAGTGCAGCCTATGTATTTGCTGGCGTCCTCCAGGGATACAGGTTGATTGCTCAAAACTAATGCTTTTTTCAAATCCGCATCGGAGCAAGCGTATCGCGGATGTTTCCGACGTGGGTGCTGTAGCTGCATTGCGCCGCAGCTTTGCCACCTGGGCCAGTCGCAATCAGTGGAGCAGCGAGGCTTGATGGCCTACGTCGGTTGGCGGGACGTGCAGTCGGCGGCTCGCTATATCGAGGCGCAGGCGCCGGTGGGAGACAATTTCATCGCATCAGCCACCGAGGCTAAGTACCAGGCTATCCAGTATTGGCGCATTTGAACCTTGCAAGGGTTCGGTTTCGGCGACCGGCTCTCCAAGCTGGCGGGCCTGGCGATATTCGCTGGGCGTGCAGTTGGCGAACTGCTTGAAGGCGCGGGCGAAATAGGACGGGTCTTTGAAGGCGGCCTCATAGCCAATGCTGGTAATGGGCATCTGGCTGTTGCCGAGCAAGTCCATGGCTAAGGTCATGCGCTTGCTCAAGATATAATCCAGGAAGCCAAGGCCGTTGACTTCCTTGAACAGGCGGCTGAAGCGAAACGCGGTCATGCCGCAGCGCTGCGCGAGTTCCTTTTGATCGATGCATTCGCGAAAATGCTGGTCGATGTACGGCATGACCTTATTGAGTGCCTTGTGTTTGTGGTGTTCGCTGGTCAACCGAATGCTGTCCGGCAGGGAGGAGAAATGATCGATTTGCTGCGCATTGCCTTGACTTCTGGTGTTGCGGCGTAGCTCGCAAAGCTGCGTCAGGACATTGAGGTAGCGACTCTTCTCGCTGGTTGTGAGCGGCAACACCAGGTATTCCCAGACACGCGAACGCATGGCCCAGACTGCCAGTTCTTCGGAGTGCTGCACCGTGAGCATGGTGATCGGGATGGAAGGCGAGCTGCGTTTTACTTCCAGCAGCAGGTTGAGGTTCAGGGTGTCGGGACGATCGAAATGCATGCAGATCATGTCTGCCTGCTGGCGTTCGGAATGCGCGACCGCCTTTGCCAGTTTGCAGTCGCAGACATGACTGAATTGTGCCATCAGTGTTTCGGTGGAGCGATCGCGTGTCAGATCGAACCATAACAACAGTGGCTTGCTGCTCAAGTTAGACATCATGACTTAACCTGCCCCTGGCGCGTTCCCTTACGTGCAGCAGTATTGTCAAAATGCTATCACTGCGCTGATTAATTTGGTTATTAAAATAAGATAATTTTCGTTCGTTGTGTTCTATACGTTGTCTGAACCCCGATTCTATGCGGGCTCCCAGCCTTTTTACGGCGTCTGAGGAGGAAGACCGCTCGTCGCTTAGGAGTCAATTGCAGGAGCATTCCCAAGCCCTTCTCTGAGTTAGGTTTTCCCTCTTTTCCCATAGTGGTCTTCTCACTTTTTCTGCTCTGGCAATGACCGCAAAAAAATCCTAGCGATTCGCAAAAAACTCCTAACCCCTCTTTCCTCCCCTGACTAGGGTTCCAAACAGGTAGTGCAACCAGCACTGCCT
>JBOICD010000274.1:0-5277 GCA_050739855.1 Pseudomonas sp. | reverse complement strand
GAGCGGGCTTGCCCCGCGAGGCCGTTCTTCAGGACACAAAAAACCCCACCTGAGTGGGGTTCCTTGTTCACACGCAATGCTTAGATCGCACCACGCTTGCGCAGCAGCTCCAGCACCTGCTTGACGCCGTCTTCCAGGCTGACGTTCTGGGTATCGACCACCAGATCGGCATCCAGTGGCACGTCGTACGGGAAGCTTTCGCCCGGGATGTTGTCGCCACCGGCAGCATACAGGCCCTGCGGGTCACGCTCGCGGCAGGCCATTGGCGAGGCCTGGACGTAAACGGTGAGCAAGCGCTCGTTGCCGATCAGCGCCTTGGCCTGTTCACGGCCTTCGGCATCCGGGGCAACGAAGGCCGCCAGGGTCAGCAAGCCGGCTTCGTTGAACTGACGTGCCACGTGCGCGGCACGACGCCAGTTCTCGGTACGCCCGGCGCGGTCCTGTGGCAGGCCTTTGTTCAGGTCGTGACGCAGGTTCTGGCCATCGAGCACATAGACCGCACGGCCCATGTCGAACAGCTTGCGCTCCACGGCGTAGGCCAGGGTGCTCTTGCCCGCGCCCGACAGACCGCTGAACAACACGGTGGCTGGCTGCTGGCCAAAACGCAGGGCGCGCTCTGCAGTATCAACGTGAGCCAGTTTGCCATGCTGACCGATGGTGCCGTGCGGCACGACCGGCGGCGCGATGATCATGCCAGCGCCAACCGTGCCGTTGGTCAGGCGGTCGATGACGATAAAGGCACCGGTAGTGCGGTTGCTGTCATAGCCGTCCAGGGCGATCGGCGCGTCGAGGCTGACCTTGACCTTGCCGATTTCATTCAGTTGCAGTGCACTGGCAGCGCCCTGCTCCAGGGTGTTCACATCGACCTTGTGGGCGATGCTGGCAATCGAGCCCGGCACGTAGCTGGTGGCGCGCTTGATGTCGTATTTCTTGCCCGGCAGCATTGGCTCTTCAGCCATCCACACGAGCATGGCGTCGAACTGGTCGGTCACCGGCGGGACGTTGTCGGCATGTACCAGCAGGTCGCCACGGGAGATGTCGATCTCGTCTTCCATGGTCAGGGTCACGGCCTGGCCGGGTCCGGCGTTCTCCAGCTCACCTTCGAAGGTGACGATGGACTTGACCCGGCTGCTCTTGCCCGACGGCAGCACGACGATTTCATCGCCCTTGTGCACCACGCCGCTGGCCAGGGTGCCAGCAAAGCCACGGAAGTTCAGGTTCGGCCGGTTGACGTACTGCACCGGGAAGCGCAGGTCGGTGAAGTTGCGGTCGGCCGCCACTTCCACGGTTTCAAGGATTTCCATCAGCGCCGGGCCGGTGTACCACGGCGAACGCTCGCTGCGGTTGACCACGTTATCGCCCTTGAGCGCCGACATAGGCACGAAGTGCAGGCTGCTCGGGGCCATGTTGATGGCTTCGGCAAACTGCAGGTAGTCGGTCTTGATGCTTTCGAACACGCCCTCGTCGAAGCCCTTGAGGTCCATCTTGTTCACCGCCACAACGATGTGCTTGATGCCCAACAGCGAGGCGATGTAGCTGTGGCGACGAGTCTGGGTCTGCACGCCGTAACGGGCATCGACGAGGATGATCGCCAGGTCGCAGGTGGACGCACCGGTGGCCATGTTGCGGGTGTACTGCTCGTGGCCCGGGGTGTCGGCGATGATGAACTTGCGCTTGGCAGTGGAGAAGTAGCGGTAGGCGACATCGATGGTGATGCCCTGCTCACGCTCGGCCTGCAGGCCGTCGACCAGCAACGCCAGGTCGATGTCGTCACCGGTGGTGCCGACTTTCTTCGAATCGCGGGTGATGGCTTCCAGATGGTCTTCGTAGATCATCTTCGAGTCGTGCAGCAGGCGCCCGATCAGGGTGCTCTTGCCGTCGTCGACGTTGCCGCAGGTCAGAAAGCGCAACAGTTCCTTGCGCTCGTGCTGGGCCAGGTAAGCGAGGATGTCCTCGCTGATCAGATCAGATTGGTGCGACATGGAGTAACCCTGAAATTAGAAGTAGCCTTGGCGTTTCTTGTCTTCCATGGAACCGGCGCCATCGTGGTCGATGACCCGGCCCTGGCGTTCGGACGTTCTGGTCAGGAGCATTTCCTGAATGATGTCCGTGAGGCTCTCGGCCTCTGATTCCACCGCACCCGTCAACGGGTAGCAGCCAAGGGTACGGAAGCGCACTTTCTTTTTGACGATGCGGGCTTTCTCTTCATCCGAGAGGTGCTCGAGGATGCGCTCGTCATCGATCATGATCAGGGTGCCGTTCTTCTCGATCACATCGCGCTCGGCGGCGAAGTACAGCGGCACGATCGGGATGCCTTCAAGGTAGATGTACTGCCAGATGTCCAGCTCGGTCCAGTTCGACAGCGGGAACACGCGAATCGATTCGCCTTTGTTGACCTTGCCGTTGTAGACGTTCCACAGCTCCGGACGCTGGTTCTTCGGGTCCCAGCGGTGCTTGCTGTCACGGAACGAGTAGACACGCTCCTTGGCCCGCGACTTCTCTTCGTCGCGGCGCGCGCCACCGAAGGCGGCATCGAAGCCGTACTTGTCGAGTGCCTGTTTGAGGCCCTCGGTCTTCATGATGTCGGTGTGCTTGGCGCTGCCGTGGGTGAACGGGTTGATGCCCTGGGCGACGCCGTCCGGGTTCACGTGAGTGATCAGCTCCAGGTCCATTTCCTCGACCATCTTGTCGCGGAAGCTGTACATCTCCTGGAATTTCCACTGGGTGTCGACATGCATCACCGGGAACGGCAATTTGCCCGGGAAGAAGGCTTTGCGCGCCAGATGCAGCATCACGGCCGAATCCTTGCCGATCGAGTACAGCATCACCGGGTTATCGAACTCGGCGGCCACCTCACGAATGATGTGGATGCTTTCCGCCTCCAACTGTTTCAAATGCGTCAGTTTGTCGACCATGGCTACTCACGGAAATACGATCTTATGGACGGCCAGCGGGCCGTGTTCGAGCGGCTCACTTTATCACAGCACTCGATTCTATTTAGGCGCCCGACTAGAACGAAACAATATAAGAATATGCCCTGCCGTTTTAGTCTCAGATCGGGTTCGGACAGTCGATGAACAGGTGCTCCAGGGCGAAGCGCCGCGCCAGGTAATCACCCAGTGCCTGCACGCCGTAACGCTCGGTGGCATGGTGGCCGGCGGCGATGAAACTGATGCCGTTCTCGCGAGCGCTGTGGAAGGTCTGCTCAGACGCCTCACCGCTCAGAAACAGGTCGACACCTGCGGCAATCGCCTGGTCGATGTAACCCTGGCCACCGCCGGTACACCAGCCGACCCGGCGAATGATCTGCTCACCCTCGATCACCAGCGGCTCGCGGCCCATGACCTCCTGCACCTTGCGGGCAAAGTCGCGCGCCGACATGGGCTCGGCCAACGAACCGACCAGACCGACCACCCGCAGGTTGTCCGGGTCCAGCGGACCTTCAACGGTAATGTCGAGCTGACGGGCCAACTGCACGTTGTTGCCGACTTCAGGGTGCAGGTCCAGTGGCAGGTGGTAGGCCAGCAAGCTCAGGTCATTCTTCAGCAAGGTTTTCAGCCGGCGCTGCTTCATCCCGGTGATACACGGGTTCTCGCCTTTCCAGAAATAACCGTGGTGCACCAGCACCAGGTCGGCTTCGGCCTCGACTGCCGCGTCCAGCAACGCCTGGCTGGCGGTGACGCCGCTGACGATGCGGGTCACCTGCGGACGCCCTTCAACCTGCAGGCCGTTGGGGCAGTAATCCTGGATTTTTGCGCTGCCAAGGTAGCGCTCGGCTTCCTCGACCAGGGCACTCAGGGCAACAGCCATGAAAAGACTCCTCAATTCAGCAGTTCAGCGCGGCGCAAGGCCCCGTATAATGACCGCCATTATGGGCCGTCGCCGGGTTTGGGGAAACCGACGGCGGTTGCCTGGGGGCCTGCACGCTGTATCCACGGCTCGGCTGCGATTTAACAGTTCCTGCACCGCTTCGGTCGCAGTATGATCGCGCGCGCTCGCTCCCACGCAGTTAAGCGGCCCTCTGCCCACTCCCAGGATTCGTTCAATGTTCAAGGCTTTGCGTTACTTTGCCTGGCCGCTGCTGGTCGGCGTGCTGATCGCCCTGCTGATCATCCAGCGCTTTCCACAATGGCTCGGCCTGCCCAGCCAGGACGTCAACCTGCAGCAGGCACCGCAAACCACGCGGATCATGCAGGGACCGGTGTCCTATGCCGACGCCGTGAGCATTGCCGCACCCGCGGTGGCCAACCTGTACACCACAAAAGTGGTCAACAAGACCGCGCATCCGCTGTTCGAAGACCCGCAGTTCCGCCGTTTCTTCGGCGACAACCTGCCCAAGCAGCGGCGCTGGGAGTCGAGCCTGGGCTCGGCGGTGATCATGAGCCCGGAAGGTTACCTGCTGACCAACAATCACGTGACCTCCGGTGCCGACCAGATCGTGGTGGCGCTCAAGGACGGTCGCGAAACCCTGGCGCGGGTCATCGGCAGCGACCCGGAAACTGATCTGGCGGTCCTCAAGATCGACCTGAAGAACCTGCCGGCGATCACCATCGGCCGCTCCGACAGCATTCATATCGGCGACGTCGCCCTGGCCATCGGCAACCCCTTCGGTGTCGGCCAGACCGTCACCATGGGTATCATCAGTGCCACCGGTCGCAACCAGCTGGGCCTGAACAACTACGAAGACTTCATCCAGACCGACGCGGCGATCAACCCGGGCAACTCCGGTGGCGCCCTGGTCGACGCCAACGGCAACCTGACCGGCATCAACACGGCGATCTTCTCCAAATCCGGTGGCTCCCAAGGCATCGGCTTCGCTATCCCGACCAAGCTGGCGCTGGAGGTGATGAAGGCGATCATCGAGCACGGTCAGGTGATTCGTGGCTGGCTGGGTATCGAAGTGCAGCCGCTGAGCCAGGAGCTGGCGGAGTCGTTCGGCATGCAGGGGCGTCCGGGGATCGTGGTAGCAGGGATCTTCCGCGACGGTCCGGCGCAAAAGGCCGGCCTGCAACTGGGTGACGTGATCCTCAGCATCAACGGCGAGCCAGCGGGTGACGGTCGTCGCTCGATGAACCAGGTGGCGCGGATCAAGCCCAACGACAAGGTGGCGATCCAGGTGGTGCGCAATGGCAAGGAGTTGAAGCTGACGGCAGAAGTCGGCTTGCGTCCACCACCGGCGCCGGCAGCCAAAGAAGAACAGTAGCACCACCTTCCCGGTGGGAGCGGGCTTGCCCCGCGATGCGATATAGCTGACAGCTCGCAATCGCGGGGCAAGCC
>JBOICD010000273.1:0-5294 GCA_050739855.1 Pseudomonas sp. | reverse complement strand
GGGCATGACACTCAAACGTCGAGGTTTGCCGCTGTTGGCGAATCTCGCACATGTCATCGGTGAACTCACACTTGTGATGCAGAATTTCGTTGATTCGCCGGGTTTTCGGGTCAAGCACCATCTGGTGCAGCAACTGGACCAGCAGCTTGCGCATGCAGCCGAGCGGATCAAGCTCATCTTCGCTTTCACTGGCCCGGGCCAAGGCATCCAGCGGCTCGTGCAAGCTTTCCAGCATGGCCTCGACCAGCTCGGCCTTGTCGTTGAAGTGCCAATAGATGGCGCCGCGGGTAACCCCCGCCAGCTTGGCGATATCCGCCAGAGTGGTACGCGCTACCCCGCGCTTGTAGAAGGCCTTTTCCGCAGCTTCGAGAATCTGTGCGCGGGTTTCCTGGGCTTCTTCTTTGGTTCGACGGACCATGACAGTACGACCTCATCAAAACCCGGGTGCACGTTCAGACACCAGGGGGCTGGGCCGGATCAACCTCTGACAGGTTGTTACCGGATGATTAAATTCAAGGCTTGTGGCGGCCTGGGGCTTCGTCTGCAAAGTATTTACAAACAACCATGAATGTAAGTATATTCCTTAGTAAGCTATTTATCCACTCGACAACATTTTTTCTATTCGCACCCTTTCCATTTATTCTTGAGCGTCTTCAGCTCTTGCGACCCGAGGATCTTCATGCAATTCAAGCCAGCTGTTACCGCTCTGGTATCCGCCGTCGCCCTGGCAACACTGCTCAGCGGCTGTAAAAAGGAAGAGGCTGCGCCTGCTGCGCAAGCGCCTCAGGTCGGCGTCGTTACCCTGCAAACCCAGGCCTATACCCTGACCTCCGACCTGCCGGGGCGCACCACCGCCTACCGCATCGCCGAGGTCCGTCCACAGGTCAATGGCATCATTCTCAAACGCCTGTTCAAAGAAGGCACCGAGGTCAAGGAAGGTCAGCAGCTGTACCAGATCGATCCTTCGGTGTACGAAGCGACCCTGGCCAGCGCCCAGGCCAACCTGCAGTCGACCCGTTCGCTGTCCGAGCGCTACAAGCAGCTGGTCGCCGAGCAAGCGGTCAGCCGTCAGGAATACGACGACGCGCAAGCCAAACGTTTGCAGGCTGAAGCTGCGCTGCGCAGCGCCCAGATCGACCTGCGTTACACCAAGGTCCTGGCCCCGCTCAGCGGCCGTATCGGTCGTTCTTCGGTCACCGAAGGCGCCCTGGTCAACAATGGCCAGGCTGACGCCATGGCGGTGATCCAGCAGCTCGACCCGATCTACGTCGACGTCACCCAGTCTTCGGCCGAGCTGCTCAAGCTGCGCCGTGAACTGGAAAGCGGCCAGCTGCAGAAGGTCGGTGACAATGCCGCCAAGGTCACCCTGACCCTGGAAGACGGCAGCACCTATCGCCAGGAAGGTCGCCTGGAGTTCTCCGAAGTCTCGGTTGACCCGACCACCGGCTCCGTAACCCTGCGCGCGGTGTTCCCGAACCCCGAGCACAACCTGCTGCCGGGCATGTTCGTCCATGCGCGCCTGAAAGCCGGGGTTAACGCCCAGGCAATCCTCGCGCCGCAGCAAGGGGTTACCCGCGACCTCAAGGGCCAGCCAACTGCCCTGGTGGTCAACCCGGACAACAAGGTCGAGCTGCGTCAGCTCAAGGCCAGCCGTACCGTCGGCAGCGACTGGCTGATCGAAGAAGGCCTGAACGCCGGTGACCGCGTGATCACCGAGGGCTTGCAGTTCGTCAAGCCGGGCATCGAGGTCAAGGTCAGCGCAGCCACCAACGTCAAGCCTGCTCAGCCAACCCAGGCCAATGCAACGACTGCAGGGGCCAAAGGGGAGTAAACCATGTCGAGATTCTTTATCGATCGCCCGATTTTTGCCTGGGTGATCGCCTTGGTGATCATGTTGGTCGGCGCTTTGTCGATCCTCAAGTTGCCAATCAACCAGTACCCGAGCATCGCACCGCCGGCCATCGCCATCGCTGTGACCTACCCGGGCGCCTCGGCGCAGACCGTGCAGGACACCGTAGTGCAGGTGATCGAGCAGCAGCTCAACGGTATCGACAACCTGCGTTATGTGTCGTCGGAAAGTAACTCCGACGGCACCATGACCATCACCGCGACCTTCGAGCAGGGGACCAACCCCGATACCGCGCAGGTCCAGGTGCAGAACAAGCTGAACCTGGCGACCCCGCTGCTGCCACAAGAGGTGCAGCAACAGGGTATCCGTGTGACCAAGGCGGTGAAGAACTTCCTGATGGTGATCGGCCTGGTATCTGAAGACGGCAGCATGACCAAGGACGACCTGGCCAACTACATCGTCTCCAACATGCAGGACCCGATCTCGCGTACTGCGGGTGTCGGTGACTTCCAGGTCTTCGGCGCCCAGTACGCGATGCGCATCTGGCTCGACCCGGCCAAGCTGAACAAGTACCAGCTGACCCCGATCGACGTGCGTACCGCTGTGGCGGCGCAGAACGTGCAGATCTCCTCCGGTCAGCTCGGCGGCCTGCCGGCCCTGCCCGGCCAGCAACTGAACGCCACCATCATCGGCAAGACCCGTCTGCAGACCGCCGAGCAGTTCGAGAAGATCCTGCTCAAGGTCAACCGCGATGGCTCGCAGGTTCGCCTGAGCGATGTGGCCACCGTCGGCCTCGGCGGTGAGAACTATGCGGTCAGCGCCCAGTTCAACGGCAAGCCGGCTTCCGGTCTGGCGGTCAAACTGGCGACCGGGGCCAACGCCCTGGATACCGCCAAGGCGCTGCGCAAAACCATCACCGAGCTTGAGCCGTTCTTCCCGGAAGGCATGAAAGCGGTATTCCCGTATGACACCACGCCGGTGGTGACCGAATCGATCAGCGGGGTAATCCACACCCTGATCGAAGCGATCGTGCTGGTGTTCCTGGTGATGTACCTGTTCCTGCAGAACTTCCGCGCCACCATCATCACCACCATGACTGTCCCGGTGGTACTGCTCGGCACCTTCGGCATCCTCGCCGCAGCGGGCTTCAGCATCAACACCCTGACCATGTTCGGCATGGTGCTGGCCATCGGTCTATTGGTGGACGATGCCATCGTTGTGGTGGAAAACGTCGAGCGGGTGATGTCCGAAGAGGGCCTGTCGCCCAAGGAAGCCACCAAGAAGTCCATGGGCCAGATCCAGGGCGCGCTGGTCGGTATTGCCATGGTGCTCTCGGCGGTACTGCTGCCAATGGCGTTCTTCGGTGGCTCCACCGGGGTGATCTACAAGCAGTTCTCGATCACCATCGTTTCGGCCATGGCGCTGTCGGTACTGGTTGCCCTGATCTTCACCCCGGCACTGTGCGCGACCATGCTCAAGCCGGTTGCCAAGGGTGAACACCACGTTGCCAAGCGCGGCTTCTTCGGCTGGTTCAACCGCAACTTCGACCGCAGCGTGCAGAGCTACGAGCGTGGCGTGGGCAACATCCTGCGCAACAAGGCGCCGTACCTGCTGGCCTACCTGTTGATCATGGTCGGCATGATCTGGCTGTTCGCCCGCATCCCTACCGCCTTCCTCCCCGAGGAAGACCAGGGCGTACTCTTCGCCCAGGTACAGACCCCGGCCGGCTCCAGTGCCGAACGGACCCAGGTGGTGATCGACGACATGCGCAGCTACCTGCTGGACAAGGAAGCCGATACCGTTGCCTCGGTGTTCACCGTCAACGGCTTCAACTTCGCCGGTCGCGGCCAGAGCTCGGGCATGGCCTTCATCATGCTCAAGCCATGGGAAGAGCGTTCCGCCGAGAACAACGTGTTCAACCTGGCGGCCCGCGCCCAGCAGCACTTCTTCACGTTCCGTGACGCGATGGTGTTCGCCTTTGCCCCGCCTGCGGTACTGGAACTGGGTAACGCCACCGGTTTCGACGTGTTCCTGCAAGACCGTGCCGGTGTCGGCCACGAAAAGCTGATGCAAGCGCGTAACCAGTTCCTCGGCATGGCCGCGCAGAGCAAGATCCTTTCGGCGGTGCGTCCGAACGGTTTGAACGATGAACCGCAGTACCAGCTGACCGTCGACGACGAGCGCGCCAGTGCCTTGGGCGTGACCATCGCCGACATCAACAACACCCTGTCGATTGCCCTGGGTGCCAGCTACGTCAACGACTTCATCGACCGCGGCCGGGTCAAGAAGGTCTACATCCAGGGTGAGTCCGCTTCGCGCATGAACCCGGAAGACCTGCAGAAGTGGTACGTGCGCAACAGCGTCGGCGAAATGGTGCCGTTCTCCTCCTTCGCCAAAGGCGAGTGGATCTACGGTGCACCGAAGCTGTCGCGTTACAACGGTGTCGAAGCGATGGAAATCCTCGGTGCACCTGCCCCTGGCTACAGTACCGGTGAAGCCATGCTCGAAGTCGAGCGCATCGCCGCACAACTGCCCAAAGGCATTGGTTACTCCTGGACCGGCCTGTCGTACGAGGAGCGTCTGTCGGGCTCCCAGGCGCCTGCGCTGTACGCCCTGTCGCTGCTGATGGTGTTCCTGTGTCTGGCGGCCCTGTATGAAAGCTGGTCGATCCCGATCGCGGTCATGCTCGTGGTGCCGTTGGGGATCATCGGTGCGCTGCTGGCCACCAGCCTGCGCGGCCTGTCCAACGACGTGTACTTCCAGGTGGGTCTGTTGACTACCATCGGTCTGGCGGCGAAGAACGCGATCCTGATCGTCGAGTTCGCCAAGGAACTGCACGAGCAGGGCCGCAGCCTGGTCGATGCCTCCATCGAGGCTTGCCGCATGCGTCTACGGCCAATCATCATGACCTCGCTGGCGTTCATTCTCGGCGTGGTACCGTTGGCGATCTCCACCGGTGCGGGCTCGGGCAGCCAGCACGCCATCGGCACCGGGGTAATCGGCGGGATGTTGACGGCCACCGTGCTGGCGATCTTCTGGGTACCGCTGTTCTTCGTTAGCGTGTCGTCGCTGTTCAGTAGCAAGAAGACTGAAGAAAAGGACGCCACTCCTGAAACTCCACGCTATGAGGGTGGGCAATGAGTAAGTCCCTGTTGTCCCTGGCGGTCACCGCTTTCATTCTTGGCGGCTGCTCGCTGATCCCTGACTACCAGACCCCGGACGCACCGGTGGCCGCGCAGTGGCCGCAAGGCCCTGCCTATTCGCCGACAGAGTCGGCGAATGTGGCCGCCGCCGAGCAAGGCTGGCGTCAGTTCTTCCAAGACCCGGCGCTGCAGCAACTGATCCAGACCGCGCTGGTCAACAACCGCGACCTCAAGGTCGCGGCCTTGAACATCGATGCCTACCGGGCGCAGTACCGCATCCAGCGGGCCGATCTGTTCCCGGC
>JBOICD010000272.1:0-5298 GCA_050739855.1 Pseudomonas sp. | reverse complement strand
GCACTGCTACAATCAAAAGCTTCGCGGAAAGGTGGATGAGCGGTTTAAGTCACACGCCTGGAAAGCGTGCGTGGGGTTATACCCACCGCGGGTTCGAATCCCGCCCTTTCCGCCAGAGATAAGTACACTGACCTCCAATCAGGTGCAACGACAGAGTAAAAAGCCCCGCCAGCCGGGGCTTTTTCATGTCTGGACGTCCAGCGACGTCTTTTGGCATCCGAGTCTTTTTCGGGGTATCGTCCGGGGTGACCTGCCCGGTGAATTTCGGACCAATCTCAACTTGACGTTCTGGTCTCGGTTGATAAATCGTTCTTCAAGCCCGCGATGAACTCAGCCGGGGTGCGGTAGTTCAAACTCGAATGGGGCCGAATTTCATTGTAGTGACGCCGCCAGTCCTGAATGATGACCTTGGCCTCCAGTCGGTTGCGGAACCATTCCATGGCCAGGCATTCATCCCTGAACTTGCCGTTGAAACTTTCATTGGTGCCGTTCTGCCACGGTTTGCCTGGGTCGCTCAGCACCGATTCCAGTCTCTCATCCTTGGCCCATCGCAGCAGTGCCAAGCTGACAAACTCGGGGCCATTGTCACTGCGCAAATAGCGTGGTGCGCCGTGCACGCTGATGAGTTGGCTCAGCACGTCAATCACCCGCTTGGAGCGGATGGAGCCGGCCACATCGATGGCCAGACATTCCCGTGTGTACTCGTCCACCACCGTCAGGCATTTCAACTGCTGGCCATTGGCACAGGAGTCGAACACAAAGTCGTAGCACCATACCGAGTTGCGGCCCTTTGGCGGCATGGGCCGGGGCCGAGTCGCTGCGAGATGCCGGCGTCGCTTCTTCCTGGGCGGCACCTGCAGGCCTGCAGCACTCCAGATACGGCTGCATCGGTCCCGTCCCATTTCCATGCCCTGGCGCTCCAGAAAGATGTGGATGCGGCGTGCGCCAAAGCGCGGAAACTGGCCCGATAGGTCCTTCATGGCTTCAATCACTGGCGCATCCTTGACGGGCATGCGCAATTCGTAATGCAGCCCGGAACGCGCTGCTCTCATCAGCGCACACGCCCGCCGCTGGCTCAGTCCACGCTGTACTGCGTAGCGGACCTGTTCCAGCCGGGCCTGTGCGCTCACCATTTTTTTGCGTTGATTTCCTTCATGACCTCGATTTCCAGGTCACGGTCAACCAGCATCTTCTTCAGGCGGGCGTTCTCTGCCTCCAGCGCCTTGAGGCGTTTGACCTCGTCGGTATCGAGTTGCCCGAACTTCTTGCGCCAGATGTAAATCGTCGCGTCGCTCACGCCGTGGCGCTTGGCCACCACCGCCACGCTGTCCTGGTCCGTCTCACGCAGTATCCGAACAATCTGCTCGTTACTGAATCGTCCCTGCTTCATTCCCGTCTCTCCTTGCAGAAGAGACCATTTTCTCAAGCTTCAATTGGTCCGAAATTCACCGGGCAGGTCAGCTCCTCGACTGTCGCTCCGCCTATAACCAGATCCCCGAGACCTCGCTTCTGGATTCAATCCGTGTCTTTGCTTGGCAGTACACGCTGTGGAGCAGAAGGCCCGCTCGGGCCCGCCCCCGATCCGCGCAGCGTGCACCGCGTATCGAGCTACTGAAATTGCCGGAGCAAGCATGACGCGCCAACGCACCAAATTTCGCTCCGGCGAACCGCTGCTGGGCCGCCTGTCGGGTATCGTGCAGGTCTACGAAAACAAGTCGGCCCCCTCCCCTGCCTGGCGCGCAGAACTTTCGGAGGATGATGCCCTGAATATGCTGGAGGTTGCGCTGCCGATTGGAATGCGCCTGAGGCGATGTCTCTTTGGATTTTCCGAAAATCTCTATGGCTCTGACTGTACCGTTGCATGGAGTGAGATAGAAACCAGTCTCAGCAGATTCGACTCGTCAAGCGACCGGTTGATAACGACGGCAGCAAGCAGATCAGGGCGAAGACAAGCTGAGAACTTCAATTCACTTCGCTCCGCCAGACTCTCGGCAAATGCCGCGATGGCCGAATGTTTGACCTGATGTTGAATGAGTGCTGGTACGGAGATGCCAAGGCCAGTTTCCACCCACAGATCGTCCACTCGCGTACTTCCGATCTCGCCAAGTCTGAGCGCCAAGGCGCTATTGACTGCCCCGCCAGCGAAAGTCCACCACCGAAGCCTGCCCGTCGGCAGGTCCTCCAACAGCAGGGCCCCCTGCCGCTCGGGCGCAGCAATCAAATCGCAGATTTCGTCGAGCTGCCGAATTCCCCGTTTCGATAGCCCCAGTTCTGCGTCGCTCTCGCGGAGCAACACCCTGCGCATGGCCTGGCAGACCTCGAAGCTCAACCAGCGCGACGTACCCAGCCAGCGTGACTTTCCCTTGTCGTCTGTTGGCTCTACCGACACCGTACGTTTGGACCAATCGACGGCGGTCACTTTCCAGCTACGGCCACCAAGCAGCAGGACAGTGGGGCCATCCTTGTGCTGCTGAACCGCCATCGGGTCAACATACCCCAGCTCGGTCGAACCGTGCCGCGCCGCCAGAACCATGGGGCTTGCAAACGCAGACAACAGGTCGAGGAAATGGCTGCGCCCAAACAACTTTTCGCCTTCAGGTCCCATCGATGCAAGGCCACTGCTGACGAACAGGATGCCCTTGACCACCATGAAGTCGAATACGATCGCGAACGTCTCCGTGTCGAGCTCGTGGAATTGCGCTCGTGCCACACTTACAACCTCGCGTGCCGGCAAGCCGGGGCGCTCCAGTACGAGAGCCATCATCTGCTGCGCCACCATATGCCAGGGCAACGGTGGCGGTTTGATGTGCTCGACATACCTCTCGCGCCACAGCGTCGTGATCGCGCAGGCGAGCAGGAAGGCCTCGTCGCTGGTGGTCAAAAAAAGGAAACTCCGGCGGCTGCCGGTGCGCCGGCCAGTTCGCCCCATGCGCTGCAAAAAAGAAGACACTGTGCTGGGTGAGTCGATCTGGATCACGTAGTCCAGGTCGCCTACATCAATGCCCAGCTCGAGCGTGCTGGTAGCGACTATCACGCAGTCTTGCTCTTCGGCGAACGCGGTCTCTGCCAGCTTGCGCTCGGACGCACTCAACGACGAATGCGACACGAAAGTCCGGGTGTTCAGTGCGCGCAGCGACACCGCCAGTTCCTCGACCTTGGAGCGGCTGTCGCAGAAGACCAGTCGCTTCGCGCCTCGATGCAGCCGCGAGATCACCGTCGCGGCATTGGCCATCGACTCGACGTGATCGATCGTGACATCGGCATCGGTGGTGACCGATGACGAACCAACGACCTGTCGGTCGCCCGATCCCGCAAACCAATCCAGCAGTTCATCTGGGTTGCCCACCGTCGCGGACAGCCCAATCCTCTGAATCGGCTGCCTGGCGTAAGCCTCGATGCGCTTGACGACGGCGCGCAGATGCCAACCTCGGTCGTCACCAGCAAACGCATGCAGTTCGTCAACGATGACCACGCGGACGTTTCCGAACCAGGCCGCTCGGTCCACCTTCGTCGAGATGAGCATCCCTTCCAGGGATTCCGGCGTAGTCAGCAGAATGTCGGGCACCGACCTCTTGGCCCGCGCCTTGGCGGCTTGCCCGATGTCACCGTGCCAGACCTGTACGGTCCGGCCAACAAAGCCGGCGTAGCGAGTCAGCCGTGATTCAAGGTTGTTCAGAAGCGCCTTGATCGGGCACACATACAGAACACTCGGCCCAGGCCATTCCTCTGTCGCCATGCGCGACAAGACGGGGATCGCTGCCGCCTCTGTCTTACCGCCGGCCGTCGGCGCGAGGATCAAGCAATGCTTTCCTTCAAGGATCGGTGCCACCGCATCGACCTGTGTCGAGCGCAGGCCGGTCCAGCCCATCGAGTTGACGATGTGGTACTGCAGGGCGCCGTGCAGGCGTTCGAAGGCCTCCACGCTCATCGGTGGTCCCAAAGGTCGCAGACACGTTCACAGCTCAATGTCATCGACCGAGCCCGCGCCAACCGATGCGCGTTCCTGCGCGGTCATCTCACTCTCGGCGATGGTGAGTGCGTAGTGCTTCCGAGGATCGAAGTCCTCGAACTGGTCGACGCGATCCATCACGTCCGCCACCAGCTTCTTCAGGAACAACCTTGGCGACACACCAACCTTTCCGCCCAAGTTCCCCGTGACGGCTTTGGCCAGCGACTCGACATATGTGTCATCAACCAGGGCGCGAACCCTGTCACCTGCCACGGCACCATCGGCATAAATGCCGCGCACCTTGCGGCCGACTTCGAGCAATGACTCATGACCGAATGCCGGCAGCCGCACCTGCACCGCACGTGGGTTGTCGAACCGCGAGTCTGTACCGAAGTCAACGTGCAGTCGCTGGGCCAGCGGCGCGAGGCGCTGAACGCCCTGCGCGCCTTCATAGAAAGCCTGCGTGCCGGTGATCAAGAGATACAGACCCGGGAAGTGCCCAGCATCTATTTCGTCGATCCATTGCCGCAGTGCGTTCAAGCCACGCTCCCGGGTGTCGGCGCGCATGCGCTGCAGTGTCTCGACTTCGTCCAATACCAGCAGCAGACCGCCGTACCCCGAGTCGCGCAGCATGGTCAGCAACCCGGACAAGAAGTTGGTAGCACCGAAGTGGTCGATGTCCCCCTTCACTCCTGCCGCGCGGCGGACCGATGCCGCCACATTGGGTTGGCCACTGAGCCAGGCCATCAACCCATCGGCCGTGGCGTTGTCGCCGGCCTGCAGCGCGCGACGGTAAGCACGAAGCGTGGCCGAGAAGGCCGGCGCCACCTTGGTCACGCTGGCCAGCCTCGCCTCCATTAGTGCCTCGGTCTTGGCGAGCAGGGTCGCCTCGTCCGACGGGTCCAGGCTAGTGTCTTCCAGAACGTCGCGCTCCAGCGCGTAGAACCAACCGTCAACGATGCCCCGGAACGCGCCTTCGCCGCTGTCCGCCGTTGCAATGCGCTCGACCAGCCGGCGATACACCGTCTCTAGGCGATGCAGGGGTGTCTCGGTCTCGGAGATCTGTACCTCGCTGGTGGCCAGTCCCCGCGCTCGGGCTCGTTCCTGCAGCCAACGGCCGAAGAAAGTCTTGCCCGAGCCGTATTCGCCGCGTACGGCTTTGAAGGCTCCACGTCCGGCTGCCACGGCGTCCAACTCTTCGGCGAGCGTTCCCTGAAGCCGACCATAACCCACGGCCAAGGTATCCAGGCCGGCCTTGGGCACCGTGCCGCGCCTCAATGCCTCGATAACCTCGGCTCTTCGTTGTGGACTGATCACTTGGGGGCCCTCATCGCAGCGTCACCCGAAAC
>JBOICD010000271.1:0-5324 GCA_050739855.1 Pseudomonas sp. | reverse complement strand
ACCGGTGGGAGCGGGCTTGCCCCGCGATGCTTTTGCAACTCATTGACTGCAAAGACTTTCAATGTTCAGATGCGCGCCAGTTTCAGGTGTCCTGCGCCGCCGTGCGCAGGGTGAAACGGGAAGCCGGTGCGTCACTCAAGGTGACTAGTCCGGCGCTGCCCCCGCAACGGTAAGCGAGCGAAGCCTTCGAAACACCACTGTGCCCTGGCATGGGAAGGTGAAGGCCTTCATGACCCTCGCAAGCCCGGAGACCGGCCTGAAGCTTCGTTTGGCAACCCCGCGGTGGGCGGGCGCAGGCCGGTTTGCGGGCGCCTGCGCGCAATTCCTCCATGCGTTGTTCCCTCCGGGATTCATTCTTCCAGCAAATTGTGGAACGACATGTCCCGTTACTCCAAGCTTCAAACCCTGGCGGCCAATGCCCTGGCGCCCTGCCTGGCATTCTCCTTGCCGACCTACGCCGCTGAAAGCGGCACCCTGGCCCTGCCCTCGACGGCCATCACCAGCAGCAGCGACAACGGTCCAATCAGCCTGGCCACGCCACTGCCGGCCGGTTCGCGCCTGAACCTCAGCGCCATGGACACCCCGGCGAGCACCAGCAGCATCAGTGCCGAGGTGATCGAAGGGCGCAACAATCGCACGGTTCAAGATGCCGTCACCCGTTCGCCAGGCATCACCTCGGTGGCCACCCCGGGCAATGGCAACACCGCCCTCTCGGCCCGCGGCTTTGAAGGGCACGGTTCGGTGATGAGCCTGTTCGACGGCTCGCGGATGTACACCGGTGCCGGCACCCAGACCTTTCCGGTCGACCCGTGGATGGTCGAGCGCATCGACATCATCCGTGGCCCGGCTTCGGTGCTCTATGGTGAAGGCGCGACCGGCGCGGTGATCAACGTGATCCCGAAGAAGCCCTTCGCCGGTGAGATTCACAACCAGCTGCGCCTGGGCTACGGCACCTACGACCGTCAGCAACTGGGCCTGGACAGCGGCGGTTCGTTGAGCGAGCGCCTGAGCTACCGGGTGACCCTCAACCGCCAGCAAAGCAACGGCTGGGTGGATCGCGGCGACTCGAAAAACCTGGCCATGAGCGCCGCCCTGCGTTTTGACGCCAGCGACGACCTGAGCTTCACCCTGGCCCACGAACGTGGCGATGCCGAGCCGATGAACGACTTCGGCACACCGCTGATTGACGGCCACTACCGCGACAGTCTGCGCAAGAAAAACTACAACGTGCGCGATGACGTGCAGCGCTACCACGACGAGTGGACCCGCCTGAACACCGACTGGACCCTCAGCGATTCGATCAGCGCCAGCAACCAGCTGTACTACATCAAGAGCCGCCGGCACTGGCGCAACGCCGAAGACTACACCTGGGACAGCACGCAGGGGCAACTGCAGCGCGGCAGCTACCTTGAGATCAAACACGACCAGGAACAGGTCGGCGATCGCCAGAGCTTTACCTTCGACCACACGCTGTTCGGCCTGGCAAGCAAGACCGTGGTCGGCGCCGAGTACAACCGCATCCGTTTCGGCATCAACAGCAACTCACCGTACAACGATATCGGTGGCGACTTCGTCGATCCGTGGAAC
Source organism: Pseudomonas sp. (assembly GCA_050739855.1). GTDB lineage: Bacteria > Pseudomonadota > Gammaproteobacteria > Pseudomonadales > Pseudomonadaceae > Aquipseudomonas. The sequence continues at coordinate 3,737 of JBOICD010000271.1, read as the reverse complement.
CCGGCGCCTGGCTACTTCCACAGCAACAGCCCGACCCGCCCGCAGACCCAGAGCACCACCCGCACCTTTGCCCTGTTCGCCGAAAACCGCACCCAGCTGTCTGAACGCTGGTCGCTGGTGACAGGGGTCCGTCGCGACCAGAACCACATCGACCGCGACAACCTGGTCGACAACAGCCGCACCGACCGCAGTCTCAACGGTGGCAACTGGCGTGCCGGGCTGGTGTTTGCGGTGACCGATGAACTGTCGCTGTATGGCCAGTATTCCACCAGCGAAGATGGCGTCAGCGATCTGGTCACCCTCAGCCCGAGCCAGCAGAACTTCGGCCTGACCGAAGCCAAGCAGACCGAGTTCGGCCTCAAGCAACTGTTCTGGGGCGGCCGTGGCGAATGGACCCTGGCGGCCTATCACATCGTCAAGAAGAAGCTGCTGGTCGATGACCCGATCACCCACCAGAAACAGCAGGCCGGGCAGCAGACTTCCGACGGCCTGGAAGCGACCCTGGAACTGGCCCTGGCCAACCAGTGGCAGGTCTCGGCCAACGCCTCGGTGGTGCGCGCCCAGTACGACGATTTTGACCAGACGGTGGGCGGCCAGTCGGTGTCGCGCGCCGGCAACCGCCCGAGCAATGTGCCGCGGCGCACTGCCAACCTGTGGGTGAGCAAAGGTCTGGCTCATGGCGTGGATGCCGGCATGAGCCTGCGCTATGTCGATGAACGCTACGCCAACACCGCCAACACCCGGACGGTGCCCGGTTTTACCGTGGTCGATGCCAACCTGGGCTGGCAGGTGCTGCCGGATGTACGCCTGGGCCTGCAGTTGAACAACCTGCTGGACCGCCGCTACGCCGCGACCGCCCATAGTGGCGAGCAGTGGATAATAGGAGAGCCGCGCTCGTACTTCGCGACTGTGGATTACAGTTTCTAACATTGCTCGGTGGGAGCGGGCCTGCCCCGCGATACGATGTGGCTGACGGCCCGCAATCGCGGGGCAAGCCCGCTCCCACCGAAGCCCGCTCCCACAGGCCTTGCTTACCGGAGCGTCAGCGGATCAGCTCCAGGGACGGTCACCGTTTTCGTCCTTGATGCGAGTCGGCAGGCCCATCACATCCAGCGCCTTGAGGAACGGCTCAGCCGGCAGCTCCTCGACGTTGGCCATGCGCTGCACATCCCACTCGCCACGGGCGACCAGCAAGGCTGCCGCCACTGGCGGCACGCCTGCGGTGTAGGAGATACCCTGGCTGTCGGTCTCGGCGTAGGCCTCTTCATGGTCGGCCACGTTGTAGATGAAGATCTCACGTGGCTGGCCATCCTTGGTGCCCTTGACCAGGTCACCGATGCAGGTCTTGCCGGTGTAGCCTGGCGCCAGCGAGGACGGATCAGGCAGTACTGCCTTGACCACTTTCAGCGGCACCACTTCCAGGCCTTCAGCGGTCTTGACCGGCTGCTCGGAGAGCAGGCCAAGATTCTTCAGCACGGTGAACACGTTGATGTAGTGCTCGCCAAAGCTCATCCAGAAACGCACGTTCGGTACGTCGAGGTTCTTCGACAGCGAGTGCACTTCATCGTGGCCGGTCAGGTACAGGTTTTGCGAACCTACCACCGGCAGGTCGTCGGTACGCTTGACTTCGAACATGGTGTTGCTGGTCCACTGGCTGTTCTGCCAGCTCCACACCTGCCCGGTGAACTCGCGGAAGTTGATTTCCGGGTCGAAGTTGGTGGCGAAGTACTTGCCATGTGAGCCGGCATTGACGTCGAGAATATCGATCGAATCAATGCGGTCGAAATACTGTTGTTGCGCCAGCGCCGCATAAGCGTTGACCACACCCGGGTCGAAGCCTACGCCGAGAATGGCGGTAATGTTCTTCTGCTGGCACTCTTCGAGGTGTTTCCACTCGTAGTTGCCATACCAGGGCGGGGTTTCGCAGATTTTGCCCGGTTCTTCGTGGATGGCGGTGTCCAGGTAGGCCACGCCGGTATCGATGCAGGCACGCAGCACCGACATGTTGAGGAAGGCGGAGCCGACGTTGATGACGATCTGCGATTCGGTTTCGCGGATCAGCGCCTTGGTCGCTTCGACATCCAGGGCATTGAGTGCGAATGCCTTGATTTCAGCAGGCTGTTTGAGGCTGCCCTTGGCCTTGACGCTGTCGATGATGGCCTGGCATTTGGAGATGTTGCGCGACGCGATAGCAATACGACCGAGTTCGTCGTTGTGCTGCGCGCACTTGTGGGCCACCACCTTGGCGACACCTCCTGCACCAATGATAAGAACGTTCTTCTTCAATTTCTCTTTCTCTCCTTTACTGCCAGCTTACGACAGGCTGGACAAGTAGTCTTCGAACCCGAATTCACGAACCACCTCGACTGTACCGTCGAGTTGTTTCACTACGATGGACGGCATTTTCAGGCCGTTGAACCAGTTTTTCTTGACCATGGTGTAACCCGCTGCGTCAACAAACGACAGCCGATCGCCGATGGCCAGCGGACGATCAAATTGGTATTCGCCGAAGATGTCGCCAGCCAGGCACGACTTGCCGCACACCATGTAGGTGTGATCGCCGGTGCTTGGCGCGAGCTTGGCGTTGAGGCGGTAGATCAGCAGGTCGAGCATGTGCGCTTCGATCGAGCTGTCGACCACGGCCAGGTGCTTGCCGTTGTACAGGGTGTCGAGCACGGTCACTTCCAGCGAGGCGCTCTGGGTGATCGCCGCTTCGCCCGGCTCCAGGTAGACCTGTACGCCGTACTTCTCGGAGAAGGCCTTCAGTCGCGCGCAGAAGGCGTCCAGCGCGTAGTCTTCACCGGTGAAGTGGATACCGCCGCCCAGGCTCACCCACTCGACCTTGTGCAGGAGGTGGCCGAAGCGCTCTTCGATGGTGCTGAGCATCTGGTCGAACAGGCCGAAGTCGTCGTTCTCGCAGTTGTTGTGGAACATGAAGCCGGAGATCTGCTCGATGACCTCTTCGACTTTCACCGGATCCCATTCGCCCAGGCGGCTGAACGGACGCGCCGGGTCGGCCAGCAGGTAGTCGGAGCTGCTCACCTGTGGGTTGACGCGCAGGCCGCGCACGGTGCCTTCGGTCTGTTCGGCGAAGCGTTGCAGCTGGCCGATGGAGTTGAAGATGATCTTGTCGCAGTTCTCGACCATCTCGCCGATCTCGTCGTCGGCCCAGGCCACGCTGTAGGCGTGCGCTTCGCCGGCGAACTTCTGACGGCCCAGCTTGAGCTCGTAGAGCGACGACGAGGTGGTGCCGTCCATGTACTGCTGCATCAGGTCGAACACCGACCAGGTGGCGAAGCACTTGAGTGCCAGCAGCGCCTTGGCCCCGGAGTTTTCACGCACGTAGGCGATCTTCTCCATGTTGCTCAGCAGCTTGGTTTTGTCTATGAGGTAGTACGGCGTTTTGATCATTTCGAGGCCCCCGGCAAGGCCGGCCAAAAAAAGGACACGCATTGTGCCTTCCCTTGACGGAACTCGAAAGGGAGAAAAGCGTTTTTCGCCAAGTCAGTGGTCGTGCGGGCCGTGTTTCGGGCCTATATACCTGATTACCTGCAAGGTGGCAGCGGGCTTCTGTGGGAGCGGGCTTGCCCCGCGATTGCGGTTGTTCAGTCACATTGCATCGCGGGGCAAGCCCGCTCCCACCGAAGCCCCACCACCGGGGTAAAGCCTTAAGCTGCTACACCGGCATCCGCCGTTAATCCCGCCTCTTCGATCGCACTGATCGCGCACTGCTCATC
>JBOICD010000270.1:0-5344 GCA_050739855.1 Pseudomonas sp. | reverse complement strand
GCACTCAAGTGTATGAAGGGATAGGCCTTATCGCGGGGCAAGCCCGCTCCCCCCCCCCAAAGGTTGGATTGGTGTCCAACTATTGGGGTGCAGTTCACTCAGTGGGAGCGGGCTTGCCCCGCGATGCTTTTCAACACTCCCGCGCCTTGCGCCGATAAGGGAACACATCAATCACCTTACCGCCCCGTATCGCCTCCTGCAGGCTCTTCCAGTAATCGGCGTCGTACAACTCACCATGCAACTGGCTGAACAGCCGGCGCTGCCCGCTGTCGGCAAACAGGAACGGCGGGAATTCTTCGGGAAACACGTCGAGCGGACCAATCGAATACCAGGGCTCACCGGACATCTCGTCCTCGGGATAGCGCGGTGGCGGGATGTAGCGAAAGTTGACCTCGGTGAGAAAACAGATTTCGTCGTAATCGTAGAACACCACCCGGCCATGACGGGTAACGCCGAAGTTCTTCAACAACATGTCGCCGGGAAAGATATTCGCCGCCGCCAGCTGTTTGATGGCCAGACCGTAGTCTTCCAGCGCTTCACGGACCTGGGCGTCGTTGGCGTTTTCCAGGTAGAGGTTGAGCGGGGTCATCCTCCGTTCGGTCCAGCAGTGGCGCACCAGCACGGTGTCGCCTTCCACCTGTACCGTCGAGGGCGCCACCTCCAGCAGCTCGGCCAGGCATTCGGGTTCAAATTTGCTCAACGGGAAGCGGAAGTCGGAAAACTCCTGGGTATCAGCCATGCGCCCGACCCGGTCAACGCTTTTCACCAGGCGGTACTTCTCGATCACCGTGGCCCGGTCGACGCTCTTGGACGGCGAGAAACGGTCCTTGATGATCTTGAACACGGTGTTGAAGCCCGGCAGGGTGAATACACTCATGACCATGCCGCGTACACCAGGTGCCATGATGAAACGGTCATCAGTGCTGGCCAGGTGGTTGATCAGGGCGCGGTAGAACTCCGACTTGCCATGTTTGTAGAAGCCGATCGAGGTGTACAGCTCGGCGATGTGCTTGCCCGGCAGGATGCGCTTGAGGAAGCTGACAAAATCGGCAGGTACCGGCACATCGACCATGAAATAGGAACGGGTGAAGGAAAAGATGATCGACACCTCGGCCTCATCGGTGATCAGCGCGTCGATCTCGATGCCGTGGCCTTCACGGTGCAACAACGGGATCACCAGCGGCCACTGCTCATCCTGGGTATACAGGCGCCCGACCAGGTAGGCGCCTTTATTGCGATACAGCACCGGCGTGAACAGCTCCACGGCCAGCGCCGGGTCCTTGCACACCCAGTCCGGCAGGTTTTCACGCAGCTGCCCTTCGAGCCGCGCCAGGTCACCGGCAAGGTCACCGTAGGCCACGTCGAAGCAATAATCCTCGAAGACTTGCGTCAGTACGCTGGCCAGGCCGCCCTGTGGCCGGTAGGTGCGGGTCTGCGCCGCGCGCTCGTGGCTGCGCAACGAGGGCCGGGTGGTATGGATGAACATGCAACCGTCACTGATCAGGTCATGGCTGAACAGGCTGCAGAAGATCGAGTTGTACCAGGTCTCGGACAGCTCATCGTCCAGGCGTGGGTCGATCAGGTCGATGTAAGCGCTTTTGACCAACGGCCACTGCGCCACCTCCAGCAACACCTCGGCGTCGAACGCCTTATGCAACCAGGCGCTGACCTCGCTGACTTTTTCCTCGTAGAGGTTGATGCGCGCTGCCGAGGCGCTCTGGGTCTGTTGCCACTGAGCCTGCTCGAAGCGGGCGCGGGCACCGATGGTGATCTGGCGAAAATGCTCACGGTAATCGTCGAAGCCATCGAGGATCATCCGGGCGATATCGGCGGCCGGCCAGTGCTGGGGCATACATCAGACCTCTGCGGGAATGTCGAAGCCTGAGCTTAGCCAGTCGCCGTGGGCAGGGAAAGCCTGCCGACACGGCTGTATCGGCCAATCTCACCGACTGGCGAATTTCAACGCAAGAAAGGGAGAGAGCACACCCGGCGTTGTAACGTAAACTCGCGCCCCGCCCCAAAGGACCCGGAGAGCCCCATGAGCCCCATCGCCATCACCCGCCTGTTGATTCTTGCCGCTGTCTGGGGGGCCAGCTTTCTGTTCATGCGCATCATCGCGCCGGTGCTCGGCACCATGCCCACCGCGTTCTTCCGGGTGTCGATCGCCTGCCTTGGCCTGCTGGTGATTCTCGCCCTGCTGCGGGTGCGCTGGGATTTCAATGGCAAGCTCAAGGCCTGCCTGGTGCTGGGCATGATCAACTCGGGGATTCCGGCCACGCTTTATTCAGTGGCGGCCCAGGTGCTGCCGGCCGGTTACTCGGCAATCTTCAATGCCACCACGCCGCTGATGGGCGTGCTGATTGGTGCGCTGTTCTTCCGTGAGCCGATGACCCTGGCCAAGCTCAGCGGCATTTTCCTTGGATTGTTCGGTGTCGGTATTCTCAGCGGTGCGGGCCCGGTGGCGTTTGACCACAAGCTGCTGCAAGGGGCCATATCATGCCTGGCGGCGACCACCTGTTACGGCTTTGCCGGCTTTCTTGCACGGCGCTGGCTCGACCATCAGGGCGGCCTCGACAGCCGCTTGTCGGCGCTGGGCAGCATGATGGGGGCGACCTTGTTGCTGTTGCCGTTGTTTGCTTACAGCGTGGTAACCCAGCCACTGGTGAGCTGGGGCGGCTGGGAGGTGTGGCTGTCGCTGCTGGGCCTGGGCCTGGTGTGTACCGCATTTGCCTACATTCTGTACTTTCGCCTGCTCAGCGAGATCGGCCCGGTCAAGGCCAGCACCGTGACCTTCATGATCCCGGCCTTCGGTGTGCTCTGGGGTGCCTGGCTGCTGGATGAGCCACTGTCGATGGCGCATCTGTACGGTGGAGTGTTGATTGCTGTGGCGTTGTGGTTGGTGCTCAAGCCGGCACGCGCCTGATCGCGGGGCAAGCCTGCTCCCACCGGGTGGGAGCGGGCTTGCCCCGCGATTTAGCGGATGTTAATCAGCCTGAAGTTGCGCCGCTGTCGCCGTCGGCTTGCGGAACACAAACAGCAGGCCGATCACGATCAGCCCCATCCCCAAGAGGCTCAACGCCGCCAGGCGGTTACCGAAGATCAGGTAGTCCATGACAGCCGTCACCGCAGGCACCAGGTAGAACAGGCTGGTGACATTGACCAGGTTGCCCTTGGCAATCAAACGGTACAGCAACAGGGTCGCCAGCAGCGAGACCACCAGCCCCATCCACAGCAAAGCACCGATAAAACTGCCAGTCAGTTCGACGTGCAGCGGCTGCAACGGCGCAAACACCGCACACATCAGCAGCCCGGCGATGTACTGCAGCGGCAAAGTACCCATGGGATTGCTGGTGATGCGCTTTTGCATGATCGAGCCGAAGGTCATGCTCGCCAGCGCCAGCAGCGCAAAGAGCATCCCCATCAGGGAAACCCCACCCAGATTGATCCCCTGATAGACCACCATGATCAGCCCGCTCAAGCCCAGGCCGAGACCAAACAAGCGGCTCCAGGAACGCTGACGCTCCACCAACACCACGGTGAGGATAGGTTGCACGCCCATGACCGTAGCCATGACGCCGGGCGTCACCTGGGTGTTCAGGGCCAGCAGGTAGAAGATCTGGTAGGCACCGAGCAGCACGCAACCGGTGACGAGCGCTTGCAGCACCGCTGCCCGCCCGCGCGGCCAGCGCAACTTGAGCAACGGTGCGAGCAGCAACAGACCGCACAGGGCCAGGGCTGAACGCATCAGCAGGAAAGCAAAGGGACTGGCGTGGGCCAGGCCCAGCTTGGAGACGATCGCCCCGCTACTCCAGAGCAGGACGAACAGGCTGGTGGTGGCCGCCGAGGCCACGGAGTCTTTCGATAGAGCGAACATGAATGCCACCTGTATTCGGGCAGATAAGCCGAACGGTGCTGCCCGCTGGGGGCAGCCAACCGTATTCAGTAGGGTGCAGGTGTGACGGGACGCAGCGATTGGCCGCTTAGCCCAGCACTACCACGCCTGGCGGTGCGACAACGCACACAACCACGCTACTGACAGGTGGTGGGTAGTGACTGATCATGGCCGGCTGCTGACTCCCACGCACCACTACCACCGCGTCGGGCGCGGTAGCGAATACGGTGCTGAGTGGGGAAGCTGGCATGAGCAGGTCTTCGGTGAGGTGAAGTGGGTTTGACTATAGCGGTGAGTTTATCGCGGGGCAAGCCCGCTCCCACAGGTGGGGCTTGCCCCGCGATGCTGTCTCAGAACAACCAGCGATACAACAGATAAGCCACCACCACCGCCAGCACCGGACGCAACACCCGATAGGCTTTGGGATTGGCACGCTTGAACTGTTTCACCTGGCTACTGATCACATTGCTGAAGCGCTTGCTCCAGGCATAGGCCCGGTTGATCCCGCCAACACGTTCGTCATCGGTGTTCTGCGGCGCGGTGGCGCGGCCAAGGAAGGCGCTGACCTTACGGTTGATGCGGGTCATCAGCGGGCTGTTGAGCGGCCGTTCGACGTCGCAGAAGAGGATCACCCGGGTAGTCTCGGTCTCGTTCTTCACCCAGTGCACATAGGTTTCATCGAACATCACGTCTTCACCGTCGTGCCACGCATAAGCCTGGCCATCAACATAAATCCGGCAGTTGTCGGAGTTTGGCGTCGACAGGCCGAGGTGATAACGCAGGGAACCGGCGAACGGGTCACGGTGCGGGTTGAGGTGGCTGCCACCGGGCAGCAGGGCGAACATTGCGCCCTTGACGTTGGGGATGCTGTTGACCAGTTCGACGGTCTTCGGGCACAGCACTTGCGCCGATGGCAGCGCTTTGTCGTACCACTTCAGGTAGAAACGCTTCCAGCCCTTCTTGAAGAACGAACCGAAACCGGCGTCGTTGTCTTTCTCGGCGGCGCGGATGTAACCCTCGTCGAACAGGTGCATGGCCTCTTCGCGGATAACTTCCCAGTTGTCCTTGAGTACATCGAGCTCGGGAAAGCGGTTGCGGTCCAGATAGGGTTTGGAGGGCACGCCGGAAAACAGGTACATCAAGGCGTTATAGGGGGCGAACAGCGCCGAGTGGTTGACGAACTGGCGCAACATCGGCAAACGCGCATTGCCGCGCAGGTGCACATACAACGTGCTGCCGAAAAACATCAGCAAAACACCTGCCTTGGCGACTAAAGAAACAGTCATGCAACACTCCTTGGAATTTCGATCAGGCCATCGCTGCCGGATTAATCGATCATCATAAACCGATCTGGCCGCGGTAAAAATAACCGTGGCCAGCATTCAGTATTAAGGATTTTGCAACAAAGCCCGGCGCTGATTATTGCCCTTGATCAGCGCCAAAGCGTTTTAC
>JBOICD010000269.1:0-5377 GCA_050739855.1 Pseudomonas sp. | reverse complement strand
GCTCCCACAGGTCCTGTTATACCCTGTGGGAGCGGGCTTGCCCCGCGATAGGTTCACAACGGCGGCGTTTGCTCAGTCGGTTTAGTCTTGTCGACACCCGGCACATGCAGGCTGCCTTCGGCCACCTGGCTGCCCTCCAGCTGTGGCTGGGTCACCCAGGTGAGGATGTCGTAGTAACGGCGGATGTTGGCCACAAAGTGCACCGGTTCGCCGCCGCGGGCATAACCGTAGCGGGTTTTGCTGTACCACTGTTTCTGCGACAGGCGCGGCAGCATTTTCTTCACATCCAGCCATTTGTTCGGGTTCAACCCCTCGCGTTTGGCCAGTTTGCGCGCATCGTCCAGGTGACCGCCGCCGACGTTGTAGGCCGCCAGGGCGAACCAGGTGCGGTCCGGCTCCTTGATCGAGTCGTCCAGTGATTCCTTCACGTGCATGAAGTACTTGGCCCCGCCGCGAATGCTCTGCACCGGGTCCAGCCGGTTGGACACACCCATGGCCTGGGCGGTGCGCTGGGTCAGCATCATCAGGCCGCGAACGCCAGTCTTGGAGGTGACTTCCGCCTGCCACATGGACTCCTGGTAGCCGATGGCGGCCAGCAGGCGCCAGTCGACCTGCTCTTTCTTGGCCGACGCCTTGAAGTGCTTCTCATAGCGCGGCAGGCGTTGTTGCAGGTGCTGGGCGAAGGTGTAGGCGCCGACGTAGCCAAGCACGTCGACATGCCCGTAATAACGGTCTTTCAGGCGTTGCAAGGTGCCGTTCTTCTGCACCTTGTCGAGAAATTCGTTGATCTCGTTGAGCAGGCTGTTGTCATCCCCGGCCGCCACCGCCCAGCGCTGGTCACGCGAATCGCCGAGGTCGAACGCGACCCGCACGTTGGGAAAATAGACCTGGTTCATCGCCAGCTCATTGGAATCGACCAGGGTCAGATCGATCTGACCTTCATCGACCATGCGCAGCAGGTCAACCACCTCGACGGCGTCAGACTCTTCGTATTCGAGCGCCGGATACTGCTTTTTCAGTTCTGCCAGCTGTTCGGCATGGTTGCTGCCCTTGAGCACCATGATCTTCTTGCCGACCAGGTCTTTGGCATCGGTCGGCCGCGAGCGACCGTTGCGGTAGATAATCTGTGGGGTGACTTCCAGGTACGGATGGGAGAAACGTACCTGTGACTTGCGCCGCTCGCTGCTGACCAGGCCGGCCGCCGCCACTACCGGCCCCGATGGTTTGCCGAGCTGGTTGTACAGCTCGTCGAGGTTGTCGGCGGTTTCGATTTTCAGCTCGACCCCGAGGTCATCGGCAAAACGCTTGACCAGCTCGTATTCGAAGCCGGTTTCACCGTTGCGGTCCTCGAAGTAGGTGGCCGGGCTGTTGCGGGTGATCACGCGCAGCACACCATCCTCCTTGACGCGCTCCAGGGTGCTGGGTTTTTCAACACAGGCACCGAGCATCAGGAAGAGTCCGGTTGCGATGAGCCATCTGGCGCAACGCTGGCGCAAAGCGGTTTGGGCAAACATAGGTTGCAGTATACGCAAAGGACTGGTCCCGCCATATCTCGACAACGGTTTGCTTGTCTGCTAGCACGCTTTGCGCCAGGCCGTGGAGGACTGACGCCGACAGGTCATTTTTTTGACTCCTGAGTCCGGTTTGTTTCGCCGACACGCGGCCGCGTCAGAATGCTGTGTTGCGGGTGCCGGAAGCGACGGATTTAGGCTAGAATGCACGGCCTCTAAGCACACCCCCTTCCTGAGGCTGTCCCGACGATGTTGATCCTGCGCGGCGCTCCTGCCCTTTCTGCCTTTCGCCACGGTAAATTACTCGAGCAATTGAGCCAGAAAGTCCCCGCTGTTAGTGGTTTGTACGCTGAATTCGCTCATTTCGCCGAGGTTGACGGCGATCTGACTGCCGACCAACAGCAAGTGCTCGCGCGCTTGCTCAAGTACGGCCCGAGCGTACCGGTACAGGAGCCGAGCGGTCGCCTGTTCCTGGTCCTGCCGCGTTTCGGCACCATCTCGCCCTGGTCGAGCAAGGCCAGCGACATCGCCCACAACTGCGGCCTGGAGAACGTCCAGCGCCTGGAACGCGGCATTGCCTACTACGTCGCCGGTGAGCTGAGCGAGGCCGACGCTGCGCTGGTCGCCCAGGTGCTGCACGACCGCATGACCCAGATTGTCCTGAGCAAGCTGGAAGAGGCTGCCGGCCTGTTCAGCCACGCCCAGCCCAAGCCGATGACCTCCGTGGACATCCTCGGCGGTGGCCGCGCTGCGCTGGCCCAGGCCAACATCGACCTGGGCCTGGCCCTGGCCGAAGACGAGATCGACTACCTGGTCACCAGCTTCCAGGGCCTGAAACGCAACCCGAACGACATCGAACTGATGATGTTCGCCCAGGCCAACTCCGAGCACTGCCGTCACAAGATCTTCAACGCCAGTTGGGATATCGACGGCGAAAGCCAGGAAAAAAGCCTGTTCGGCATGATCAAGAACACCTACCAGATGCACAGCGAAGGCGTGCTGTCCGCTTACAAGGACAACGCCTCGGTGATCGTCGGTAACGTCGCCGGCCGCTTCTTCCCGAACCCTGAGACCCGCCAGTACGGCGCGGTGCAGGAGCCGGTGCACATCCTGATGAAGGTCGAGACCCACAACCACCCGACCGCCATCTCGCCGTTCTCCGGCGCGTCCACCGGCTCCGGCGGCGAAATCCGCGATGAAGGCGCCACCGGTCGCGGCGCCAAGCCAAAAGCCGGCCTGACCGGCTTCACCGTTTCCAACCTGCAGATCCCGGGCTTTGAACAGCCATGGGAGAAGGCCTACGGCAAGCCGGAGCGCATCGTCACCGCGCTGGACATCATGATTGAAGGCCCGCTGGGTGGCGCGGCGTTCAACAACGAATTCGGCCGTCCGGCCCTGACCGGCTACTTCCGTACCTTCGAGCAGTCGATCAGCACCCCGCACGGCGAAGAAGTGCGCGGTTACCACAAGCCGATCATGCTCGCTGGCGGTATGGGCAACATCCGCGAAGATCACGTCAAGAAAGGCGAGATCACCGTCGGCGCCAAGCTGATCGTCCTCGGTGGCCCGGCCATGCTGATAGGCCTGGGCGGTGGTGCGGCTTCCTCGGTTGCCACTGGCGCCAGCTCCGCCGACCTGGACTTTGCCTCGGTACAGCGCGAGAACCCGGAAATGGAACGCCGCTGCCAGGAGGTCATCGACCGCTGCTGGCAGCTGGGTGACAACAACCCGATCGCCTTCATCCACGACGTCGGCGCGGGCGGCATTTCCAACGCCTTCCCGGAGCTGGTCAACGATGGTGGCCGTGGCGGCCGTTTCGAGCTGCGTAACGTACCTAACGACGAGCCGGGCATGGCCCCGCACGAAATCTGGAGCAACGAATCCCAGGAACGTTACGTGCTGGCGGTCGGCCCTGCCGACTTCGAACGCTTCCAGGCGATCTGTGAACGCGAGCGCTGCCCGTTTGCCGTGGTCGGCGAAGCCACTGCCGAGCCGCAACTGACGGTCACCGACAGCCACTTCGGCAACAGCCCGGTGGACATGCCGCTGGAAGTGCTGCTGGGCAAGCCGCCACGCATGCACCGTTCAGTTACCCGTGAAGCCGAGCAGGGCGATGATTTCGACCCGTCCGGCCTTGAGCTGAACGACTCGGTCGAGCGCGTGCTGCGTCACCCGGCCGTGGCCAGCAAGAGCTTCCTGATCACCATCGGCGACCGCACCATTACCGGCCTGGTTGCCCGCGACCAGATGGTCGGCCCGTGGCAGGTGCCAGTGGCTGACGTTGCAGTCACCGCCACCAGCTTCGACGTTTACACTGGTGAAGCCATGGCCATGGGCGAGCGCACACCGCTGGCTCTGCTCGACGCTCCGGCTTCGGGGCGCATGGCGATCGGCGAGACGCTGACCAACATGGCCGCTTCGCGCATTGAAAAACTCTCCGACATCAAGCTGTCGGCCAACTGGATGTCCGCCGCTGGTCACCCAGGCGAAGACGCCCGTCTGTACGACACCGTCAAGGCTGTCGGCATGGAGCTGTGTCCTGAGCTGGGCCTGACCATTCCGGTCGGCAAGGACTCGATGTCGATGAAGACCAAGTGGAGCGAAGAAGGCGCGGAGAAATCCGTCACCTCGCCGCTGTCGCTGATCGTCACCGGTTTCGCACCGGTCACCGACATCCGCAAGACCCTGACCCCGCAACTGCGCATGGACAAGGGCGAAACCGACCTGATCCTGATCGACCTGGGCCGCGGCCAGAACCGTATGGGCGCCTCGATCCTCGCCCAGACCCACGGCAAGCTCGGCAGCCAGGCCCCGGACGTCGACGACGCCGAAGACCTCAAGGCCTTCTTTGCGGTGATCCAGGGGCTGAACGCCGACGGCCACCTGCTGGCTTACCATGACCGTTCCGACGGCGGCCTGATGACCACCGTGCTGGAAATGGCCTTCGCCGGCCATTGCGGCTTGAGCCTGGAACTGGACACCCTGACCAGCAAGCGTGAAAAAATTGCCGCCATCCTCTTCAACGAAGAGCTGGGTGCGGTGATTCAGGTGCATCAGGACGCCACTCCGGATGTGTTGGCGCAGTTCAGCGCCGCCGGCCTCGGTGAAGACTGCGTTGCGGTGATCGGTCAGCCGGTCAACAACAGCGAAGTCCTGATTCACCACATGGGCGAAGAGCTGTTCCGTGGCGACCGTCGACTGCTGCAACGCCAGTGGGCTGAAACCAGCTACCGGATCCAGCGCCTGCGTGATAACGCCGACTGCGCCGATCAGGAGTTCGAAGGCCTGCTCGAGGAAGACAATCCGGGCCTGAGCGTCAAGCTCGGCTTCGACGTCAACCAGGACATCGCCGCGCCATACATCAAGAAGGGCGTCCGTCCTCAGGTGGCGGTACTGCGTGAGCAGGGCGTCAACGGCCAGGTCGAGATGGCGGCTGCCTTCGATCGCGCTGGTTTCAACGCTATCGACGTGCACATGAGCGATATCCTCGCTGGTCGCATCGACCTGAACGAGTTCAAGGGTCTGGTCGCCTGCGGCGGCTTCTCCTACGGCGACGTCCTCGGTGCCGGTGAAGGCTGGGCCAAGTCGGCGCTGTTCAACAGCCGTGCCCGTGAGGCATTCCAGCAGTACTTCGAGCGTACCGACAGCTTCACCCTGGGCGTGTGCAACGGTTGCCAGATGATGTCCAACCTGCACGAGCTGATTCCCGGGACCGAGTTCTGGCCGCACTTCGTGCGTAACCGTTCCGAGCAGTTCGAAGCCCGTGTGGCCATGGTCCAGGTCCAGGAGTCGAACTCGATCTTCCTGCAGGGCATGGCCGGTTCGCGCATGCCGATCGCCATCGCTCACGGTGAAGGTCATGCCGA
>JBOICD010000268.1:0-5391 GCA_050739855.1 Pseudomonas sp. | reverse complement strand
GTCAAGCATCTCCCCGGCACAAAACACCCCCGGCAGCGCCTTGAGCATCAAGCGCTGATCCATCGCCTCAAACACAACCCCACCGGCGCTGCTGATCGCTTCATCCAGCGGGCGAGGGCGCACCAGCACTATCGGCAGGGTCTTGATCGCCTGGGCCAGCAACGCCGGATCGGCAAAGGTCTGCGCATCGGTCAGCTCGCGCAGCAACGCCGCCTTGACCCCGTCCAGGCCCAATTGGCTGTGCAGGTGCTTGGCCATCGAACGTGAGCCGCGTGGCTTGGCCAAAGCCTTCTGAATGTTATCCACAGTGCGATTGGGCAACAGATCGAGCAATACCGTGGCGCTGCCAGCGCGGTTGATCGCTTCACGGATCTGCGCCGACCAGGCATACACCAGGCTGCCCTCCAGCCCTTGCGCGGTGACAATGCACTCACCCAGGCGCGGCGCCTGACCTGCAAGGCTCAGGGCGATGTTCTTCAGCGGCGCGCCAGCGAACTTGTCCTTGAGCAGATCGCTCCAGGCATGCACCTCGAATCCGCTGTTGGCGGCCTGCAACGCTGCGACCTCTACGCCTTTATCCACAACCCAGGGCAACCAGGCTGCATCAGAACCCAGACGTGCCCAGCTGCCGCCGCCCAAGGCCAGAATGGTGGCAGCAGGCTTGAGCGCCAGCTCGCCCTGTGGATAAGCCACTTGCAAGCTGCCATCGGCATTCCAGCCAAGCCAGCGGTGACGGGTGTGGATAACTACCCCGGTATCGCGCAGGCGCTTGAGCCAGGCGCGCAGCAGCGGGGCGGCTTTCATGTCGCGGGGAAATACCCGGCCAGAGCTGCCGACAAAGGTATCGATGCCCAGATCGTGAATCCACTGGCGCAGGGCGTCGGCGTCGAAGCCTTTGAGCAATCCGGCGATTTCACCGCTGCGCTCGGCATAACGGGAAATGAACGCCGGGTAGGGTTCGGAATGGGTAATGTTCATGCCACCGACCCCGGCCAGGAGGAATTTGCGTCCTACCGAAGGCATGGCGTCGTACAGATCCACCGCGACCCCGGCCTGGCCGAGCACTTCGGCGGCCATCAACCCGGCCGGCCCGCCTCCGATAATGACAACGTGTGGGCGGTTGGTGGAGCGGGTGTCGGTCATGGTCGGCTGCAAGCTGGGAAAAAGAGCCGGCATTCTACCTCAGCGCGGCAGGCGGAAACACTGAGCAAAAAATGAACAGTCGCTTCAAACCCATACGGGCAAAGGGCTGCAGTGGCTTTCACGCAGGTTATCCACAGGCGGTTCCACAGTCATTGTGAGTAACCCAATACCCGCTTGGCGCTGTGATGGAGAATGCCATGGCGGCGTGCCAGGGCCTGGCGGTCCTTGCTGTAGCCGCCTCCGATCACGCCAACCACCGGGATATCGCGGCCCAGGCACTGGCGCAGGACATGCTCATCCCGGGCTGCGACGCCTTCATCGGTCAGCTGCAGATACCCCAGGGCATCGTCCTTGTGCACATCGACGCCAGCGTCATACAGCACCAGGTCTGGACGGTACATCGGCAACAGGTAGTTCAGGGCGTCCTCCACCACCTTCAGATAGGCCTGATCGCCCATGCCGCGGGGCAAGGGGATATCCCAGTCGCTCTGGGCCTTGCGTGCCGGGAAGTTCTGCTCGCAGTGCAAGGACACGGTAATGGCGTCGGGGGTGTTATGGAGAATCCGCGCGGTGCCATCTCCCTGGTGCACGTCGCAGTCGAAGATCAGCACTTTGTGCACCTTTCCGGCTTCCAGCAGGTAGTGGCTGATCACCGCCAGGTCGTTGAAGATGCAAAAGCCGGCGGGATGGTCGTAGTGGGCGTGGTGAGTGCCGCCGGCCAGGTGACAGGCAATGCCATGCTCCAGGGCCTGTTCGGCGGCCAGCAGCGAGCCGCCGACCGCTCTTACCGTGCGTCGGGCCAGGGCTTCGCTCCAGGGCAGGCCGAGGCGGCGCTGGTCCTCGCGTGACAACTCACCGTTCATGTAGCGTTCGATGTAATCGCGGTCATGGGCAAGGGCGAGGATCTCGTTGGGGCAGATCTGCGGGCGCAGCAAGTCCTGGTCGGTGGTCAGTCCACTGTCGACCAGGTGATCGCGCAGCAGGCGGAACTTGTCCATCGGAAAGCGGTGCTCGGCGGGAAACGCCGGGCTGTAGTCGTCGTGGTAGATCAGCGGCAGGGGCATGGCAGATTCTTGAGCAAGTCAGCGCTCGATCTTGCCAGTTGCGCTTGCCGTTGCGCTACTTTGTAGGAGGCACGACTCTCTAAAAGGCGCATACATGCTGGCTTCCTGGACGTTCTGGGCTGTTCTCTCGGCGGTCTTCGCGGCGCTGACTGCGATCTTTGCCAAAGTCGGCATCAGCGGCATCAATTCCGACTTCGCCACCTTGCTGCGTACCGTGGTGGTATTGATCAGCCTGGCGCTGATTCTCTACGCCACCGGGCAGTACCAGTCACTGGCTTCGATTTCGCCGCGCAGTTATCTGTTTCTGGTGCTGTCCGGGCTGGCCACCGGGGCTTCCTGGATCTGTTATTTCCGTGCACTGCAACTAGGTCAGGCGTCTCAGGTTGCCCCTGTGGATAAACTCAGCGTGGTGCTGGTCGCCGTGCTGGGTGTGACCCTGCTCGGCGAGAAGCTCGACCTGCGTCAATGGGCGGGTATCGGTCTGGTTACTCTGGGTGTAGTGATGCTGGCATGGCGCTGAACCAGCTTGCATGCTCAGGTCCGCGTACTGTTGAGGATTTTTTGCCATTCGCTGGCGTTCATCTGGCCGAGGATTCTCGCTTTGCCATTGACCGCGACCGAGACGAACAATGCACTGGCATAGTCGCTGGAGCGCTGACCACCGGGCACCTTCAGCTGGCGCTCCATATGGTCGATACATCCGCTGTGGGTCACCAGCACCAGATTGTGCTTCGGCGCCTTGTGCGCCAGGGCGGTCTCGGCGAAGTCCTGGTCACACTGTTGCACCCAGTCTTCGCTGCTGATGGCTTTACCGAAGATGAAGTGTGCGGTCTGGCGGGTCCTGACCTGCGGGCTGCTGAGCACGTCGGCGCTGCTCAGGCCCAAGTGCTGTAGGCCATTGCCGACGTCTGTGGCGGCCTGGCTGCCGGCCACGGTGATCCCCGGTCGGGTCGCCAAGGCAAGCGTTGCTTGAGCGATCACAGCGTTCTGCGTGACGGATCAGCACGATCACCGCGCCCTTGGACCATTCACTGTAAACACCACGGCTGTGTATTTGATTGTCACTGCCCAAGTCCACAATTCGAGTTCTCGTTGCTGCCCATGCGCTGAGGGTGATCAATGCAAGCATGACGCACAGGCCGATGAGCATCGTTCTGATGGCCGGTAAACGTCGGCGCTTGAGCGCTGAAAGGACGGCGTTTCGAGTGGTACCAGGCAACATGCTGCGACTCCATAACGCGCAATCGGATCGAGTGGCAGCCGGTTGGGGCAGGTACCACGAGCGTGGCAGCACTGTAGGCGACACCCCGTGGAGAGCAGGTGAAGTGGATGTGAAAAAAATCTTTATGGGGCGAGGGCGATAAACGGAGGTTTCGCGTGATTCGGCGGCGCAATTGAACAGAGCTTTTCGATGTTTGTCGTAGCTTGCAAGTTTGAAGTGGGTGGCATTGCCGGGTGCAAGTTGTAACTTTATATATGTAACTAAATATATGTAGCTAGGCTTTATCATTGGAAACGAATTGTTACTCTGCGTAAATAATGTAAATTCACTTCATCTGATAATTCCTCGTAAATAGCATTGCGCATCATTTTCTGATGGTGGCAATACTAATGGCACATAAGGCTGAAATAACACGTCGTTCAGAATCAGGTCATCTTTACACTGCACTTGGCTTGGCAGTGGCTTCCTGGTCTTCCGTCAGTCTGGCTGAAACTTCCGCTACCACCGTTGCGCCGCCGGCAACAGCGGTGGAGCTGGATGCAACCGATATCACTGGGAAACCGCACGAAACATTCAAAGTCGATGAAATGTCATCGCCAAAGTTCACTGCGCCCCTGCGTGAAACGCCCAAGTCGATCACCATCATTAATGAAGCCTTGATCAAAGAGCGTGGCGCAACGTCGTTGACCGACGTGCTGCGCACCACCCCGGGCATTACCCTGGGCGCTGGCGAAGGCGGCACCCCGCTGGGCGATCGTCCGTTCATTCGTGGTTTCGAAGCCAGTACTGACATCCAGATTGATGGTGTGCGTGACCTGGGGCGCATGTCCCATGAGGCGTTCAACGTCGAATCGGTGGAAATCGTCAAAGGTCCGGGCTCTTCCTATAGCGGTCGGGGTTCGACCGGCGGCACGATCAACCTGGTGAGTAAGGCGGCAAAGATGGATGACTCCATCGCCGGCACCGTCACCATGGGTACTGACCAGCTGTGGCGTAGCACCATTGATATCAACCAGTACCTGCCAGAGCAGGACCTGGCCTTGCGCCTGAATGCGATGAAGCACGAAGCCGACACCCCCGGCCGTGACGATGTCGAGGTCAAGCGCTGGGGTATTGCCCCGACCATCACCTGGGGCCTGCAGGGGCCGACCCGTGTCACCGCCAGTTACTACCACCTTGAAACGGATGACATTCCTGATCAGGGGCACCCGATTTCGCTGATTACCAACAAGCCGGCCGACGTTGATCGTGACAACTTCTACGGTCTGGTAGATCGCGACTTCCGCAAAACCTCTGCCGATTTGGCGACGTTGATTCTCGAACACGACTTTTCCGATGCGCTGAAAGTACGAAACACCTTGCGTGGTGGTCGTAGCATGCAGAACTACGTCATGAGTCGTCCGGTGTTTGCCAATGTCGGGCAAGAAGAAAGCGGCCTGGTCGGGCGGGGTTTCCGGCCACGCAATGTGGTCAACACGACGTTGATCAACCAGACCGACCTGTTTGGTACTTTCCACACCGGCAACATCAAACATACTTATGCCACCGGCCTGGAACTCAGCCGCGAAACCATCACCGACAAGGATAAACACAAGGGTAATAACGGTCGTCCTGCCGACCTGGAGAACCCCAACCCTCATGACGGTGGCTGGACGCTATTGCCAGGTACTGGCCAAGTCACCAGCAAGTACCAGACCGAGGTCAAATCGCTGTACGCCTTCGACACCTTGGGGCTGCACGAGCAGTGGGACCTGAACCTGGGCTTGCGCTACGACGACTATGACGTGAAAAACCGCGTTGCCGGTGGTGCCGAGTCGTCCAGCGAGCTGTGGAACTACCAGGTCGGTGTAGTCTTCAAGCCCATGCCCAATGGCAGCATCTACCTGTCCTACGGCACATCGTCCAACCCCTCGGGAGAAAACACCCAGTCCGGCGATGCTGATGGTGCGGGTGCCGGTAACC
>JBOICD010000267.1:0-5391 GCA_050739855.1 Pseudomonas sp. | reverse complement strand
TTTCTATCCTGCGACGCGGCTTGCTGGTACTGCTGGCTGCGCTGCCGTTGATGGCTGGCGCAGCTGCTCAGTCCCCCAAAGAGGTGATTCAGGGGACAACCACCCAGTTGCTGGCCGACCTGAAGGCCAACAAAGAGCAATACAAGGCCAACCCGAGTGCGTTCTACGATGCCTTGAACGCCAATCTGGGGCCGGTGGTCGATGCTGATGGCATCTCCAGAAGCATCATGACCGTCAAGTACTCGCGCAATGCGACCCCGGAGCAGATGCAGCGCTTCCAGGAGAACTTCAAGCGCAGCCTGATGCAGTTCTATGGCAACGCCTTGCTTGAGTACAACAACCAGGGCATCACCGTCGGCGCAGAGAAAAAGGACGGTGATGACCGCGCCAGCGTCGACATGACGGTCAAGGGCAACAACGGCGCCATCTATCCGGTGCAGTACACCATGACCAAGCTGGGCGGCGAATGGAAAGTACGTAACGTCATTGTCAACGGCATCAACATCGGCAAGCTGTTCCGTGACCAGTTCGCCGACGCCATGAGCCGCAATGGCAACGACCTGGACAAGACCATCAATGGTTGGGCCGGCGAAGTGGCCAAGGCCAAGGAATCCGCCGAGAAGCAAGAGCAATGAGTGATAGCGCCGTGACCATGAACGAGCCAGGCGTGTTGAGCCTGGCCGGGGTGCTGGACTACCGCAGCGGGCCCGCCTTGCGCAAGGAAGGTAAAGCCTTGATCACGGCGTGCAAGGCCGGCGCCCTGGTGCTCGATTGCTCGCAGGTGGAGAAATCCAGCAGCGTCGGCTTGTCGCTGTTGCTGGCGTTCATGCGCGATGGCAAGGCGGCCGGCAAGGCCGTCGAGGTTCGTGCGATGCCTCAGGATATGCGGGAAATTGCCGAGGTTTACGACCTTGATGAGGTGCTGGCCGGCCAATGATTGCCAGCCAGCGACTGGCCCCTCTGTCAGAGTCTCTGTTTACGGGGTTCGCAGGCGAGGGGCTTTTTTGTATGATGGCCGACCCGCGCGCACAGGGCGCCGATTGAGGTTGAGCATGCAGGCCGTAGAAGTTAAGAACTTCCTTGAAGAAAAGTTGCCGGGAACCCGGGTCGAAGTTGAAGGCGAAGGCTGCAACTTCCAGTTGAACGTGATCAGTGACGAATTGGCGGCCCTGAGCCCGGTCAAGCGTCAACAGCAGATCTATGCTCACCTTAACCCGTGGATCACCGATGGCAGCATCCATGCGGTAACCATGAAATTTTTCAGCAGCGCAGCCTGGGCTGAGCGCAACTGAGCCTAAATTGGCGGCGAGACACAAATGGACAAACTGATTATTACTGGCGGCGTTCGTCTTGATGGCGAAATCCGCATTTCCGGTGCCAAGAACGCGGCCCTGCCGATTCTTGCCGCTACCCTGCTTTGCGATGGTCCGGTCACGGTCGGCAACTTGCCGCACCTGCACGACATCACCACCATGATCGAGCTGTTCGGGCGCATGGGCATCGAGCCGGTGATCGACGAGAAGCTGGCGGTAGAGATCGATCCACGCACCATCAAGACCCTGGTCGCGCCGTACGAGCTGGTGAAAACCATGCGCGCCTCGATCCTGGTACTGGGCCCGATGGTTGCCCGCTTTGGCGAAGCCGAAGTGGCGCTGCCTGGCGGTTGCGCCATTGGTTCGCGTCCGGTCGACCTGCACATCCGTGGCCTTGAAGCCATGGGTGCAAAAATCGAAGTCGAAGGTGGCTACATCAAAGCCAAGGCGCCTGAAGGCGGTCTGCGCGGTGCGCACTTCTTCTTCGACACCGTCAGTGTCACCGGTACCGAGAACATCATGATGGCCGCTGCCCTGGCCAAGGGCCGCAGCGTGCTGCAGAACGCCGCGCGTGAGCCGGAAGTGGTCGATCTGGCCAACTTCCTCAACGCCATGGGCGCCAAGGTCCAGGGCGCCGGCACCGACACCATCACCATCGATGGCGTCGAGCGTCTGGGTTCTGCGACCTACCGGGTCATGCCGGACCGTATCGAAACCGGTACCTACCTGGTCGCCGCTGCCGTCACCGGTGGCCGGGTCAAGGTCAAGGACACCGATCCGACCATCCTCGAAGCCGTCCTTGAAAAACTCAAGGAAGCGGGTGCCGAAGTCACCACCGGTGAAGACTGGATCGAGCTGGACATGCACGGCAAGCGGCCAAAAGCCGTGAACCTGCGTACCGCTCCGTATCCGGCATTCCCGACCGACATGCAGGCGCAGTTCATCTCGCTCAACGCCATTGCCGAAGGCACCGGTGCGGTGATCGAGACGATCTTCGAAAACCGTTTCATGCACGTTTACGAAATGCACCGCATGGGCGCGCATATCCAGGTCGAAGGCAACACCGCCATCGTCACTGGCACCAAAACCCTCAAGGGCGCGCCAGTCATGGCCACCGACCTTCGGGCTTCGGCGAGCCTGGTGCTGTCGGCCCTGGTGGCCGAAGGCGACACCCTGATCGACCGCATCTACCACATCGACCGTGGTTACGAGTGCATCGAAGAGAAACTGCAGATGCTTGGCGCGAAGATCCGTCGCGTACCGGGCTAGTCTGTGACCGGCGCAGGGACGCGCCAGCCAATTGCTGCACCGAATTGAATGCGGTCGGGCCACATCAGGCCCGGCCGGCTGTAGCCGCATAAGGACCGACGTTTCCCATGTTGACCATCGCGCTATCCAAAGGTCGGATTCTCGACGATACCCTGCCGCTGCTGGCGGAAGCCGGTATCGTGCCGACCGAGAACCCGGACAAGAGCCGCAAACTGATCATCCCGACGACTCAGGACGACGTACGTCTGCTGATCGTGCGGGCTACCGACGTGCCGACCTATGTCGAGCATGGCGCCGCCGATCTGGGAGTGGCGGGCAAGGACGTGCTGATGGAGTACGGCGGCCAGGGCCTTTACGAGCCACTGGACCTGCAGATTGCCCAGTGCAAGCTGATGACCGCCGGTGCCATTGGCGCCGCTGAACCGAAGGGGCGTCTGCGCGTGGCGACCAAGTTCGTCAATGTCGCCAAGCGTTACTATGCCGAACAGGGCCGTCAGGTCGATATCATCAAGTTGTACGGTTCGATGGAGCTGGCGCCGCTGATCGGTCTGGCCGACAAGATCATCGACGTCGTCGACACCGGCAATACCCTGCGTGCCAATGGCCTGGAACCCCAGGAACTGATTGCCACCATCAGCTCCCGGCTGGTGGTCAACAAGGCTTCGATGAAGATGCAGCATGCGCGCATCCAGAGCCTGATCGACACCCTGCGCCAGGCTGTCGAATCGCGACACCGCGGCTGATTCCTGCGCGCGACCTTCGCTGTCGCGCCCATCTATCCGCGTCATAGCCAATTTTCTCGGGTGCCCGCGCGGATGGACTGGTAGCTTAGGGCGCCTGAGCATTCGCCATTTATTGAGGCCCTCGCTATGACCACGTCCACTGCAATTGCCCGACTCAATGCCGCTGACCCGGATTTCGCCCGACATCTGGATCATCTGTTGAGCTGGGAAAGTGTGTCTGACGATGCGGTCAACCAGCGTGTGCTCGACATCATCAAAGCCGTGCGCGAGCGCGGTGATGCGGCACTGGTGGAATTCACCCAGCGTTTCGATGGCGTTGAAGCCAAGTCGATCGACGACCTGATCCTTGGTCGCGAGCGCCTGGAACTGGCCCTGACACGTATCACCGCCGCCCAGCGCGAAGCCCTGGAAAAAGCTGCCAGCCGCGTGCGCAGTTACCACGAGCGGCAGAAACAGGACTCCTGGAGCTACACCGAAGCTGACGGTACTGTGCTGGGCCAGAAGGTCACCCCGCTGGATCGTGCCGGCTTGTATGTGCCGGGCGGCAAAGCCTCTTACCCTTCGTCGGTACTGATGAACGCGATTCCGGCCAAGGTTGCCGGCGTCGGTGAAGTGGTGATGGTGGTGCCAACCCCGCGCGGTGAGGTCAACGAGCTGGTGCTCGCGGCCGCCTGCATTGCCGGCGTTGACCGGGTGTTCACCATCGGCGGCGCCCAGGCGGTTGCGGCGCTGGCCTATGGCACCGAGAGCGTGCCGCAGGTCGACAAGGTGGTCGGCCCCGGCAACATCTACGTCGCCACGGCCAAGCGCCATGTGTTCGGCCAGGTCGGTATCGACATGATTGCCGGTCCTTCGGAAATCCTCGTGGTCTGTGACGGCCAGACCGATCCGGACTGGATCGCCATGGACCTGTTCTCCCAGGCCGAGCACGACGAAGATGCCCAGGCGATTCTGGTCAGCCCGGATGCAGCGTTCCTCGACCAGGTGGCTGCCAGCATCGACAAGCTGCTGCCGACCATGGAGCGTGCCGAGATCATCAAGACTTCGATCAATGGCCGTGGTGCGCTGATCCAGGTGCGTGACATGCAGCAGGCCATGGAAGTCGCCAATCGTATCGCGCCTGAGCACCTGGAGCTGTCGGTGGCTGATCCACAGGCCTGGCTGCCGCAGATTCGCCACGCCGGCGCGATCTTCATGGGTCGCCACACCAGCGAAGCCCTGGGCGACTATTGCGCGGGTCCGAACCACGTGTTGCCAACCTCCGGCACCGCGCGCTTCTCCTCGCCGCTGGGGGTATATGACTTCCAGAAACGTTCGTCGATCATCTTCTGCTCCGAGCAGGGCGCATCGGAACTGGGCCACACCGCCTCGATCCTGGCCCGTGGCGAATCGCTGACCGCCCACGCCCGTAGCGCCGAATACCGCATTGTTGCCGACAAGAAGGGGAACTGAGCATGAGTAAATTCTGGAGCCCCTTCGTCAAGGACCTGGTGCCTTACGTTCCGGGTGAGCAACCGAAACTGGCCAGGCTGGTCAAGCTCAACACCAACGAGAACCCCTATGGCCCGTCGCCCAAGGCGCTGGAGGCCATGCGCGGCGAGTTGAACGACAATCTGCGTCTTTACCCGGACCCCAACAGTGACCTGCTCAAGCAGGCAGTGGCGGAGTATTACGGGGTCAACGGCAACCAGGTGTTCCTCGGCAATGGTTCGGACGAAGTGCTCGCGCACATTTTCCACGGCCTGTTCCAGCACGGCGCACCGCTGTTGTTCCCGGATATCAGCTACAGCTTCTATCCGGTGTATTGCGGCCTGTATGGCATTCCTTACGAGACGCTGGCGTTGGACGAGCAATTCCAGATTCGTGTCGAGGACTACGCCAGGCCCAATGGCGGAATCATTTTCCCCAACCCCAATGCCCCGACCGGCTGCCTGTTGGCGCTGGAGGCCATCGAGCAACTGCTCAAGGCCAACCCGGAGACGGTGGTGGTGGTCGATGAGGCCTATATCGATTTCGGTGGGCAGACAGCAATCAGCCTGGTGGATCGCTACGACAACCTGCTGGTT
>JBOICD010000266.1:0-5415 GCA_050739855.1 Pseudomonas sp. | reverse complement strand
CCGGCGAAGATGAAAGCGGCGCGACGTTTGGGCTGCAGGCCAAGCGCTTGCGCACCGGCCAGTACGCCGATCTGGTCGGCCCAGGCACCAGCGGCGTTGATCAGCACCGGTGCGCTGAAGGTGCCATGGCTGGTCTGCACCTGCCAGAGACCGTCGGCAGCGCGGCTCAGTTGCTGGACCTCGCAATCGCTGTGCACTTCACCCTGTTGTCGGCGAATGCCGCGCAGGTAGCCCTGGTGCAGGGCATCGGTGTCGATGTCGCTGGCGCTCGGGTCGTAAAGGGCGCCATGAACTTTGTCGCGGCGCAGCACCGGCAGGCGGGCGCAGGCCTGGTCGGCGCTGAGCAGTTCGACTTCCGGCACACAGGCCTTGGCACTTTGATACTGACGCTGCAGTTCTTCGGGGTCGCCAGTGAGGTCGACGGTCATTTCCCCGCGCGGGCTGAGCAGCGGGTGCTCGGCAAAGCCTGCCGGCGGATGATCGAAAAACTCCCGACTGGCCAGGGTCAGGGCGCGTACCTGCGGTGTTCCATAAGCAGCGGTATACAGCGCGGCCGAACGCCCGGTGGAGTGATAGCCCGGCTGCGACTCGCGTTCGAGCAGCAACACCCGGCCGTGAGCGGCCAGCCAGTAGCCGGTGGAAGCGCCCGCGATACCGGCGCCAATGATGATGAAGTCAGCCTGTTGCATGGAAGTCTCCTCAGTCGGCGCGTTGCAGGCGGTACAGGGCGTTGGCCAGGGCGATGTCTTCCAGACCCAGGCCGATGGAGCGGAAGAAGGCGTGGCGCTGGTAGGCCGGGGCAGGGGCCTGCTTGCTCAACAACTGCGCCAGATCGCCGACGATCGCTTCCGGTTGCCAACCATGTTGCTCAGCCGCAATGCGCATTTCGCCAGCGCTGCCAGGGGTGGTTACCCGGTAGTCGCAATACACATCCATGGCGCCGAGGCTGGCGGGCGGTACTTCATGGGCGCGCACGGCATTGGTGCTGATCGAGGTGATCAGGGCCGGTTTGCTCAAGGTGCCCGGGTCGATGACCGGGGTGGCCGAGGAGGTGCACAGCATGATCACGTCAGCATCCTGTACGGCCTGTTCGAGGCTGTCACTGAGCGCCAGGCGTGGATCGAGGTCAAGCAGCGACTGACGTTGCTCGGCGCTTTGCTCGGTCAGGCTTGGCGAGTACAGGCGGATGTCCTGCCACTCGCGCAGGCCGCGAACATAGTGCAGGTGCGCACGGGCGACCGGACCGCTGCCGATCAGGGTCAGGCGTCGGGCGCTGGGCGTAGCCAGGACATCGACCGCCACCGCGGTGGTGGCGGCGGTACGTGCGGTGGTCAGTTCGCCGGCATCGCACAGTAATAGAGGCTGGCCGCTGTCCATGGACATCAGCAGGGTCCATGCGGTGACCAGCGGGCCTTGCTCGCGGACGATATAGGGCGAGGTTTTGACCCCGTATACACGCTCCTGCGCCAGCACCCCACCGTAGTTGATGAAGTCACCCTGGCCAGCAGGAAACTCCACCAACTGTTGCGGCGGCTGCACGGCTTGCCCGGCCGCCAGGTCACGGAACAGGCTGCGCAGGATCTGCGGGACATCGACCTGGGTCAGTAGTTGGCGAGCGAGCTGTTGATCGATGACGAGAGGCGCGGACATACGAGACTCCAAGATAAACTATTTTGTCTATTATGGACTCTTTGTTTATTTGGGCAATATCGTTGGTCCGAAAATGCCAAAAGCATCGCGGGGCAAGCCCGCTCCCACAGCGTGAGCCGCACCCCAATAGTTAGCCTTTGGGGGCAGTCCACCCTGTGGGAGCGGGCTTGCCCCGCGATGAATTCAAACCAGATCAGTGATGCTTGCGCGGCACCGGCTTGAGCAGTTCGGTCGGCGGCATCTCGCAGCTGATCTTGCGACCCAGCAACTCTTCGATGGCCGGCAGCTGGTAGGAGTCATCCTCACCGGCGAAGCTGATCGACACACCGCTGGTACCTGCACGACCGGTACGGCCGATACGGTGGACGTAGTCATCCGGGTCTTCCGGCAGGGTGAAGTTGATCACATGGCTGATGCCGTCGATGTGGATGCCGCGACCGGCGACGTCGGTCGCGACCAGCACGGTAATGCGGCCTTCGCGGAAGTTTTCCAGGGTCTTGATGCGTTTGTGCTGGGGCACGTCACCCGACAGCTGGGCGGCGTTGACGCCATCGCGCACCAGGCGTTCTTCGATGCGTCGCACTTCGTCCTTGCGGTTGGCGAAGACCATCACCCGTTCCCATTTGTGCTCGGTCACCAGGTTGTACAGCAGCTTGTACTTGTCGCTGCCGGCCACGGCGTAGACGTGCTGTTCGACGGTTTCGCTGGCAACGTTCTCCGGCTCGATCTCGACGATGGCAGGGTCGGTGGTCCACTGCTTGGCCAGGTTCATCACGTCTTCGGTGAAGGTCGCCGAGAACAGCAGGGTCTGGCGTTCGCTTTTCGGCGGGGTCTGGCGGATGATCTGCCGTACCTGGGGGATGAAGCCCATGTCGAGCATGCGGTCGGCTTCGTCCAGTACCAGCACTTCGATCATGTCCAGGTGCGCTTCGCCGCGCTGGTTGAAGTCCAGCAGACGGCCGGGAGTAGCAACGAGAATGTCGCAGTGGCGCGCTTCGAGGGCCTTGAGCTGCTTGTCGAAGTCCATGCCGCCAACGAAGGTCATCACGTTCAGGCCGGTGTACTTGGTCAGCGCCGCGGCGTCTTTGGCGATCTGCACCACCAGCTCACGGGTCGGGGCGATGATCAGTGCCCGTGGCTCGCCCATGTAGCGCTCTTTCGGCGGCGGGGTCTGTTGCAGCTGGGTGATGATCGAGATCAGGAAGGCGGCGGTCTTGCCGGTGCCGGTCTGGGCGCGGCCAATGGCGTCCTTGCCGCGCAGGGTGTAACCCAGCACTTGCGCCTGGATCGGCGTGCAGTAAGGAAAACCCAGGTCGTGGATCGCATGCATTAGCTCGGGCGAGAGCTTGAAGTCATGGAACCGGGTCTTGCCTTCTTGCGGCTCGACCACGAAATCTTCCAGCTTCCAGGTGGAGGCTGCAGGTTTTGGCTTGCGCTCACGGCGCGGTTTGGGCTCGGCCGGCTTTTCGGCGCGTGCCGGCTTGGCGGCCTCGGCTTCGGTCTTGAGCGGGGCGGCCGGGGCCGGGGCCTTGGGTGCTGCGGGTGGCTGCATCACGGGGGCAGCGCTTTCGGTGGCGAGTTGCTCAACCTCGCTCTTGCCGAACATCTTCTTGAGTGCTTTGAGCACGGTCATCTCATCAATTGGTTAAGGAATGTACGCCGGCCAGTGTAATGCAAGAATCGGGCGCGGCGTAGTGGATTGCGCTGACAACTACAGGGAAGTGTTCTTTTTAGCGCAGGCGCTTGATCAGCCATTCGCCGATATCGCGAATTTCCTCGGGCAGCACTTCGTGCTCCATGGGGTATTCCTTCCACTCAACGTTGATGCCCCAGTGCTGGAGGTGTTCGTAGGCGGTGCGGCCCATGGCCGGTAGCACCACCGGATCGTAGACACCGTGCAGGCACAGGGCCGGGGTACGTTGCTGGCAAGCGCTCAGTTGACGCTCCTGGGCAAAGGTCGGCGCATAGGTCGACAGGGCGATCACACCACCCAGGGCTTCTTGCCACTTTATATAGGCAGTGTGCAGCACCACCGCACCGCCCTGGGAAAAGCCGGCAAGGATGATACGGGCCAGATCGATGCCTTTTGCCTGTTCGGCCTTGATCAGCTCGATCACCTGATCCGCCGACACCTGCAACTGATCTTCATCGATCGCCCGCGCCGGGGTCATGGCCTTGATGTCGTACCAGCTGGGCATTTCATAACCACCGTTGATGGTCACCGGACGGGTTGGCGCCTGGGGCATGACGAAACGGGTGCTCAGTAGCACTTCCTGCAAGGCTTCGGCTACCGGCATGAAGTCGTAACGATCGGCCCCCAGGCCGTGCAACCAGATCACACAGGCGTCTGCGGTTTTTTGTGGTTCGAGGATCAACGGGTGGCTCATGACTGCTCCGAAAGTGTGCGCGCGCTCTTGTTTGCGTGCATGAAATGAAGGCGCGTCGGGTAAATCCGGGAAAAACCTGTCGCAACGTTGCAAGTTTTCCTATTGACGTTAACTGAAACGCTTTAGCCGCTCAGTGTGGTACGCGCTTTGCTATGAAACTCCTGATGCGAGGTTACACGTTTTGGACGGTAACACCCGTTAGCGGTCCCCAAGGCTGTCACAGAACAGCGCATTGCGCCAATTGACCCAAAAACAAGCCAACACGGGTCGGATGCGCCTCATAAGGGTGCGGTGCAATCCCGGCTCAATACAACAAGAGCAAAACTGGAGGTTTGAATGAAGATGTTGAAATCCACCCTGGCAGTGGTTACCGCTGCTACCGTGCTCGGTATCAGTGGTATCGCACAGGCAGGTGCGACCCTGGACGCCGTGCAGAAGAAGGGCTTCGTTCAGTGTGGCGTCAGTGACGGTTTGCCGGGCTTCTCGGTTCCGGATGCCAAGGGCAACATCGTCGGTATCGACGCAGACGTCTGCCGCGCAGTGGCCGCAGCCGTGTTCGGCGACGCCAAGAAGGTCAAGTTCAGCCAGCTCAACGCCAAGGAGCGCTTCACCGCGCTGCAGTCCGGCGAAGTCGACGTGCTGTCGCGTAACACCACCTGGACCAGCTCGCGTGACGCCGGCATGGGCCTGGTGTTCGCCGGTGTTACCTATTACGACGGCATCGGTTTCCTGGTCAACAAGAAACTCGGCGTTTCCAGCGCCAAGGAACTGGACGGTGCAACCATCTGCATCCAGGCCGGTACCACCACCGAACTCAACGTCTCCGACTACTTCCGCGCCAATGGCCTGAAGTACACCCCGATCACCTTCGACACCTCCGACGAAAGCGCCAAGTCGCTGGAATCCGGCCGTTGCGACGTGCTGACCTCGGACAAGTCGCAACTTTACGCACAGCGCTCCAAGCTGGCCGTTCCGGCCGACTACGTGGTACTGCCGGAAACCATTTCCAAGGAACCGCTGGGCCCAGTGGTACGTAAAGGCGATGAAGAGTGGTTCAGCATCGTCAAGTGGACCCTGTTCGCCATGCTCAATGCCGAAGAAATGGGCATCAACTCGAAGAACGTCGAGGCAGAAGCCAAAGCCACCAAGAACCCTGACGTGGCCCGTATGCTCGGCGCCGACGGTGAGTATGGCAAGGACCTCAAGCTGCCGAAGGACTGGGTGGTGCAAATCGTCAAGCAGGTCGGCAACTACGGTGAAGTGTTCGAGAAGAACCTGGGCAAGGAAACCCCACTGCAAATCGACCGCGGCCTGAACGCCCTGTGGAACAACGGCGGCATCCAGTACGCGCCACCAGTGCGCTGACGGTTGCGGCCTG
>JBOICD010000265.1:0-5447 GCA_050739855.1 Pseudomonas sp. | reverse complement strand
GGCAAGCCCGCTCCCACAGGCAGACAGACCGACAGTTTCCCAGCCAAGTCATCTGTCCCTACAGTGCCCGGTCATGTGCGATACCATGCAGGGAACCGCACAGCAGGAACTGACATGTCGCACCCCTTCGAAACCCTCACCCCCGACCTGGTCCTCGACGCTGTGGAGAGCATCGGCTTTCTCAGCGATGCCCGCGTTCTGGCACTCAACAGCTACGAGAACCGCGTCTATCAGGTAGGTATCGAAGAGTCTGAACCGCTGATCGCCAAGTTCTATCGCCCGGACCGCTGGACCGACGCGGCGATTCTCGAGGAGCACAGCTTCACCGCCGAACTGGCCGAATGCGAAGTCCCCGTCGTAGCGCCACTTATCCACAATGGCAAAACCCTGTTCGAACACAGCGGTTTTCGCTTCACCCTGTTCCCCCGCCGTGGCGGCCGTGCCCCGGAACCTGGCAATCTCGACCAGCTCTATCGCCTTGGCCAGTTGCTCGGACGCCTGCATGCAGTCGGCGCTACCCGCCCGTTCGAGCACCGTGAAGCCCTGGCAGTGGATAACTTCGGCCACGCCTCGCTGGCCACTCTGCTTGAAGGCAATTTCGTGCCCAAAAGCCTGCTGCCTGCCTTCGAGTCAGTCGCCCGCGACCTGCTCAAACGGGTCGAAGCCATCTATGCCAGCACCCCGCACAAGACCATCCGTCTGCACGGTGACTGCCATCCCGGCAACATGATGTGCCGCGACGAAGTCTTCCACATTGTCGACCTCGATGACTGCCGCATGGGCCCCGCCGTCCAGGACCTGTGGATGATGCTTGCCGGCGACCGTCATGAACGCCTGGGCCAGCTGGCCGAACTGATGGATGGCTACAACGAGTTCCACGATTTCGACCCGCGCGAACTGGCCCTGATCGAGCCGCTGCGCGCCCTGCGCCTGCTGCACTACAGCGCCTGGCTGGCACGGCGCTGGGACGATCCGGCGTTTCCGCGCAGCTTCCCCTGGTTCGGCCAGGAGCGTTACTGGGGCGATCAGATTCTCGCCCTGCGCGAACAGATGGCAGCGCTGGATGAAGAACCGCTGAAATTGTTCTGAAGCACGCCCAAGTCTGTCTACAATAGCGGTGCTTTTAGATAGCTGCCTAAGCAAGGAATCTGCATGCACGCTGCCAACCCGCGCCGCGGGTACATCCTGGGCCTGAGTGCCTACATCATCTGGGGCTTGTTCCCGCTTTACTTCAAAGCGCTGCAAAGCGTGCCAGCGGTGGAAATCATCGTCCACCGTGTGCTCTGGTCGGCACTGTTCGGCTCGTTGCTGTTGCTGGTCTGGAAGCATCCGGGCTGGTGGCGCGAGCTGCGCGAGAACCCCAAGCGTCTGGCGATCCTGGCCCTCAGTGGCTCATTGATTGCCGGCAACTGGCTGACCTATGTCTGGTCGGTGAACAACGGGCGCATGCTGGAAGCCAGCCTGGGCTACTACATCAACCCGCTGATCAACGTGCTGCTGGGCATGTTGCTGCTGGGTGAGCGCCTGCGCCGCCTGCAGTGGGTTGCCGTAGGCCTGGCGGCACTCGGTGTGGCCCAGCAAGTCTGGCAAGTCGGCAGCCTGCCCTGGGTTTCACTGGTGCTGGCGCTGAGCTTCGGCTTCTACGGCCTGATTCGCAAACAGGCCCCCGTCAAAGCCTTGCCGGGGCTGGTGGTGGAAACCTGGATGCTGGTGCCTCTGGCCATCGGTTGGCTGCTGCTCAACCCGCTGGCGGCCAGTGCCAACCCCAGCTTCTACAGCAGCAGCGAGGCGCTTTGGTTGATTGCCGCCGGCCCAGTAACGCTAGTTCCGCTGGTGTGCTTCAACGCTGCGGCCCGCCACCTGCCCTACACCACCCTGGGCTTCCTGCAGTACCTGGCGCCGACGCTGGTGCTGCTGCAGGCAGTGCTGCTGTTTGGCGAGCACCTGTCGAGCAGCACACTGGTTGCCTTCATGTTCATCTGGGCCGGTCTTGCCCTCTACAGCGTCGATGCCTGGTTGAGCTTGCGCCGGCGCAGCTGATCAAAAAACGCACAACTCGCTACAGGCCACGCAATACGTGGCCTGCAGCAACCTCTCCCAAGGTTATCCACACCCTCATCCCCGTGCTTTGTGCACAAGCCACTGATTATTGGTGGTTTTTTGCTCAACTCCCGCAAAGCC
Source organism: Pseudomonas sp. (assembly GCA_050739855.1). Classification (GTDB taxonomy): domain Bacteria; phylum Pseudomonadota; class Gammaproteobacteria; order Pseudomonadales; family Pseudomonadaceae; genus Aquipseudomonas. Next base: position 3,266 of record JBOICD010000265.1, on the reverse strand, counting down.
ACGGCCTGCTTGGGCTGGCGCAGGCTTCCCCCAGCTTATCCACAGGCCGGTCCCCGGCAAACCGGGATAACTATTCTTCCGGCCGCAGCTTGAGTTCCACCATCAGATCATCCGCCAGTTCCTCAAGTTTGGCCTGAAGCACATCCAGAGAAAGGGTCAAAGGCATCGCCAGCAACGCATCGGCGTGAAACAGCGGCTCACTGCTCATGGGCGCCGGACTCACCTCGGTGGTCAGACGCTCGACATTGACGCCCAGATCGGCCAGCAAACGGGTGATATCACGGACGATGCCCGGGCGATCATTACCGACCAGTTCCATGGCAATCGGCTTCCAGGTGCAGGACGGCTCGATGCCGCTTTCGGCAATCAGCACGCGAATATCATGTTTGCCCAAGGCGTGCAGGGCTTCGACCAGCTCATCGTAGGACTCGGCCGGCACCGCTACCTTGAGGATCCCGGCAAACTGCCCGGCCATCCGCGACATGCGGCTCTCCAGCCAGTTACCGTTATGCTCGGCAATGCATTCAGCGATACGTTCGACCTGGCCGGCTTTGTCGGGGGCGATCACTGTCAGTACGAGATGATCCACGCGGTAACCCTCTGCTTTTAAAGGTTGGGCCCCTGAAATCAAAGGGCGCGGAGAAAGTATAGGCAAGGCGCGGCAACCTGCCGCAGCAGCCTTTAAAGACTAATCGTGTACTGTTTCAAGATTTATCTGGAACAATCTGCCACTTTTTTGAGAACATACTGACTCCCAGCGTGACCCTCTGCGACCAAATGGTCGCAGAACGACGTATTTAGTCTGATTTTCACAACCGCAGCGCATCATGTAGTATGCCGCAGCGCGGACTACAAAACGTCGAATCGATGTCTGCCAAGGCGCCTGTGAAAATACGCAACCGCTCGCCAGCCTGTCTGGCTGGCCGCACCCAGCCGCCCATCGGGCATGTTCTGGTGCCGTGTTTAGAGAAGCGCGTAAGGCTTAAATAGAAGAGCAATAGCTGAGCAGAGTGAGGCAAGCAATGACTGAACACGTTCAAGTCGGTGGCCTTCAGGTCGCCAAAGTCCTGTTCGACTTCGTGAACAACGAAGCCATTCCCGGAACTGGCGTCAACGCCGAGCAGTTCTGGGTGGGGGCAGAAAAGATCATCAACGACCTCGCTCCAAAGAACAAAGCACTGCTGGCCAAACGTGACGCCCTGCAGGCACAGATCGATGCCTGGCACCAGGCGCGCAAAGGCCAGGCTCACGATGCCGTGGCTTACAAAGCTTTCCTCCAGGACATCGGTTACCTGCTGCCAGAAGCTGCAGACTTCCAGGCCTCGACCCAGAACGTCGACGACGAAATTGCCCGCATGGCCGGCCCGCAACTGGTTGTACCAGTGATGAATGCGCGCTTCGCCCTGAACGCCTCCAACGCCCGCTGGGGTTCGCTGTACGATGCCCTGTATGGCACCGACGCCATCAGCGAAGCCGGTGGCGCGGAAAAAGGCAAAGGCTACAACAAGGTTCGCGGCGACAAGGTGATTGCCTTCGCCCGCGCCTTCCTCGACGAGTCCGCGCCTCTGGCCGCCGGTTCCCATGTCGACTCCACGGCCTACCGCATCGAAGGCGGCAAACTCGTTGTTGCCCTCAAAGGTGGCAGCAACAGCGGCCTGCGCGATGACGCCCAGCTGATCGGCTACCACGGCGACGCCTCGGCGCCGACCGCCATTCTGCTCAAGCACAACGGCCTGCATTTCGAAATCCAGATCGATGCCAGCACGCCGGTCGGCCAGACCGACGCTGCCGGGGTCAAGGACGTGCTGATGGAAGCCGCCCTGACCACCATCATGGACTGCGAAGACTCGGTTGCCGCGGTCGATGCCGATGACAAGGTGGTGATCTACCGCAACTGGCTCGGCCTGATGAAGGGCGACCTGTCGGAAAGCGTCAGCAAAGGCGGCCAGACCTTCACCCGGACCATGAACCCGGACCGCGAATACAGCGCGCTGAACGGTGGCACTGTCACCCTGCACGGTCGTTCGCTGCTGTTCGTACGCAACGTCGGTCACCTGATGACCATCGACGCCATCCTCGACAAGGACGGCAACGAAGTACCCGAGGGCATCCTCGACGGCCTGGTCACCAACCTTGCCGCGATCCACAACCTCAACGGCAATACCCGCCGCAAGAACAGCCGCACCGGCTCCGTGTACATCGTCAAACCGAAGATGCACGGCCCTGAAGAAGCAGCGTTCACCAACGAGCTGTTCGGTCGCATCGAGGACGTGCTGGGCATGAAGCGTAATACGCTGAAGGTCGGCATCATGGACGAGGAGCGCCGTACCACGGTCAACCTCAAGGCCTGTATCGAAGCGGCCAAGGAACGTGTGGTGTTCATCAACACCGGCTTCCTCGACCGTACCGGCGACGAAATCCACACCTCCATGGAAGCCGGCGCTGTAGTGCGCAAGGGCGCCATGAAAACCCAGAAGTGGATCGCTGCCTACGAGAACTCCAACGTCGATATCGGCCTGGCCACCGGCCTGCAAGGCCGTGCCCAGATCGGTAAAGGCATGTGGGCCATGCCGGACCTGATGGCCGACATGCTCGAGCAGAAGATCGCTCACCCGCTGGCCGGTGCCAACACCGCCTGGGTACCGTCGCCGACCGCCGCCGCGCTGCACGCGCTGCACTACCACAAGGTCGACGTATTCGCCCGTCAGGCGGACCTGGCCAAGCGCGCACCGGCATCGGTGGATGACATCCTGACCATCCCGCTGGCCGCTGACACCAACTGGTCGGACGAAGAGATCCGCAACGAGCTGGACAACAACGCCCAGGGCATCCTCGGCTACGTTGTACGCTGGATCGATCAGGGCGTGGGCTGCTCGAAAGTGCCGGACATCAACGATGTCGGCCTGATGGAAGACCGCGCCACCCTGCGCATTTCCGCGCAGTTGCTGGCCAACTGGCTGCGTCATGGCATCGTCACCGAGGCCCAGGTGCTGGAAAGCCTCAAGCGCATGGCGCCGGTGGTCGACAAGCAGAACGCCAACGACCCGCTGTACCGCCCACTGGCACCGGACTTCGACAACAACATCGCCTTCCAGGCGGCGGTCGAACTGGTGGTAGAAGGCACCAAGCAGCCGAACGGCTACACCGAGCCGGTGCTGCATCGCCGTCGTCGTGAGTTCAAGGCCAGGAACGGTCTGTAAATAGCCCATCGCGGGGCAAGCCCGCTCCCACAGGTTTATCGCAAACCTGTGGGAGCGGGCTTGCCC
>JBOICD010000264.1:0-5455 GCA_050739855.1 Pseudomonas sp. | reverse complement strand
CTGCTTTGTCGTCGGCATGATCCTCACGCCGCCGGACATCTTCTCGCAAACCCTGCTGGCTGTGCCGATGTGGCTGCTGTTCGAGATCGGCGTGCTGTTTGGCGGGCTGATCCGCAAGCGCAGCGAGCATCATGATGACGCCGCCGACGACCACAACGACCAGCCGCCAGCGACTCAACCGTGAACCTGCTGCTCCTCGAAGAAGCCGACTTCATCGCGGCCGATCGCGTCATTCTGGCTGACCGGCGCTTTACCCACATGCAGGACATCCACCGGGTAGCGGTGGGCGACAGCCTGCGCGTCGGCCGCCTTGGCGGGCTGATGGGCGAAGCCCGGGTACTGCGCCTGGAAGGTCACGAAGCCGAGCTGTCGGTCAGCTTCGACCGTGAACCACCGGCCAAGCTGCCGCTGACCCTGGTGCTGGCCCTGCCGCGCCCGAAAATGCTGCGCCGGGTGTTCCAGACCGTCGCCACCATGGGCGTGCCGAAGCTGATTCTGGTCAACAGCTACCGGGTCGAAAAAAGCTTCTGGCAGACCCCCTTCCTCGAACCTGAGGCCATCCGTGAGCAACTGATCCTGGGCCTGGAGCAAACCCGCGACACGATCCTGCCCGAGGTCATCATCGAGAAGCGCTTCAAGCCCTTCGTCGAGGACCGCCTGCCAGCCATTGCCCAGGGCACCCTCGGCCTGGTTGGCCACCCCGGGCCATTTCCGCCCTGCCCGCGCGGCCTGGAGCAGCCGGTAACCCTGGCCATCGGCCCCGAAGGCGGCTGGATCCCCTACGAAATCGACCTGCTGGGCAAGGCCGGGCTGGCCCCGGTGCAGCTTGGCGAGCGCATCCTGCGTGTGGAGACGGCGGTTACCGCCCTGCTCGCTCGTCTGTTCTGACTTCAGTTTTGCGATCCGGCGCCGATGCATGGGCACCAGAACAATAAATCGCCTCTGCCGATCGCAATGGAGTCCCGCCATGTACCGTTGGTTAGCCCAGCACCTGGGTAACGTTAGCGTCAATCGTAAACTCGGTATCGGCTTCGGTCTGGTCCTGCTGCTGACCTTGAGCATTACCCTGACCGGCTGGCAGGGCATCAGCGGCGTCACCCAGCGTGGCGATACCCTGGGGGGCGTCTCCCAGGTGCTGGAGGCAACCCTGGAGCTGCGCATCGCCCGGCAAAACTTCCAGATCAAGGGCGATGAGAGCGCCGCACAGACCCTCAGCAATGCCCTGGCCAACCTTGATCGCCAGCTGCAGCAGGTCGAGCTACGCATCGTCTTGCCGGAAAACAGACGCCGCATCGAGCAGCAGAAAGAAGCCGTACGCCAATACCGCCAGGCGCTGGACAGTGCCGATAAAGCTGCGCACCAGCGCGAAGCCAGCCGCGCGGTACTCGGCAGCAGCGCTGACGAGGCTGCAAAACTTACCGCCGAGGTCGAACAGCAACTGCTCGGTGGCAGTGATATAAACCTGTTCAACAGTGTCGTCGGTGCCAGCAAACTGCTGCAGCAGGCGCGCTTCCAGGTCCGCGGTTACACCTACAGCGGCAAGGCCGAATTCCAGCAGACCGCCCTTGCGGCCATCGACCAGGCCATCTCGCAGCTCAAGACCCTGGCCGAAGTACTGCCAGCGAACTACACCGGCAATCTCAACCAGGCGGCACGTGCCCTCGGCAACTACCGGGCGGCGGTGATCGATTTCGGCACGGCGCAGACTGCCTCCGAACAGGCCGCCCAGCAAATGATGGCGCAGGGCCAGACCCTGATCGAACAAAGCCGGCAACTGACCCTGAGCCTGACCCAACTGCGCGATGACGAATCGCAGCACGCCAGGTCGATGCTCACCCTGGCCACCGCCCTGGCCCTGGTGTTCGGCCTGCTCGCCGCCTGGGCCATCACCCGCCAGATCGTCATCCCCCTGCGCCAGACCCTTAACGCCGCCGACCGGGTCGCCAGCGGCGACCTGCGCCACGACCTCAATGTCGAGCGCCGCGACGAACTGGGCCAGCTGCAACGCAGCATGCAACGCATGACTGTCAGCCTGCGCGAGCTGATTGGCGGCATTGGCGATGGTGTCACACAGATCGCCAGTGCCGCTGAAGAGCTGTCGGCGGTGACCGAGCAGACCAGCGCCGGGGTCAACAACCAAAAGGTCGAGACCGATCAAGTGGCCGCCGCCATGAACGAGATGGCCGCCACCGTACAGGAAGTCGCGCGCAATGCCGAAGAGGCCTCGGAGGCCGCGCTGGTGGCCGACCAGCAGGCCCGCGAGGGTGATCGGGTAGTCGCTGAGTCGATTGCCCAGATCGAGCGTCTGGCGACTGAAATGAATCACTCCAGCGAAGCCATGGGTCAGCTCAAAAGCGAGAGCGACAAGATCGGCAGCGTGCTCGATGTGATCAAGTCGGTAGCCCAGCAAACCAACCTGCTGGCCCTCAACGCGGCGATCGAAGCCGCCCGCGCCGGGGAAGCCGGGCGTGGCTTTGCCGTGGTCGCCGATGAGGTACGCAGCCTGGCCCAGCGCACTCAGCAATCGACTGAAGAGATCGAAGCGTTGATCGCCGGCTTGCAAAGTGGCACCCAACAGGTCGCCAGCAGCATGGATGCCAGCCGCGACCTGACCACCAGCAGTGTCGAGCTGACCCGTCGCGCCGGCACCTCACTGGAGACCATCACCCGTACCGTTTCCTCGATCCAGGCGATGAACCAGCAGATCGCCGCAGCGGCCGAGCAACAAAGCGCAGTGGCGGAAGAGATCAACCGCAGCGTGATGAATGTGCGCGATGTGTCAGACCAGACCTCCGCCGCCAGCGAAGAAACCGCCGCCTCCAGTGTCGAACTGGCCCGCCTGGGCACCCACCTGCAGGGTCTGGTCGGCAAATTCCAGCTCTGAGGTTAAACAACCTGTGCTGCTCGCTCGGGCAGCACAGGTTGGGATACTGCGAATCTTCTGCTATTTGCCCTTGGGCAACCTTCCTACGCCCTCCGCCGCTTCAACCATTTTCCTTAGGTTAACCGCCGAACTTTCCTACACCGTTTGCAGGTCCAGCTCGCCCGCAGCCAGCCGATGAGCAAGGGGCGGCGCCCTGACCTTCGTCCTGGCGCCGGTCATTCCTCAATTGCTGGAGACCTCCATGTTCGGACCTGTGAATCGGATGCTAGGCAACATGAGCGTCAGACTGAAGCTGACCCTGGCCTTTGCCTTGGTGCTGTTACTGACCCTATTGATCACCCTCAGCGGCTGGCGTGCATTGGACGACGCTATCCTGCGCTCGGAAAAGCTCCAGGAAATCGCCCGCCTCAATGACATCGGCAAAGACCTCAGGGCCGAGCGCATCACCTTTCGGGTACTCAATGATGCGCACAGCAAGGCCCAGATCGAGCAGTCACTGAAGGCCCTGCAGGAACTGCTCACGGCAATGCCGGAGCGTTATGCAGCGCCCGAAGACCGGCAGATGATCGCCGGCAAGCTGCAAACGGTGCAGCGCTTTACCCTGGACTTTGCACAGTTACAACAGGCCGTGGCCTTGCGCCAGACACGCCAGCAAGCCATGCAAGGTGCAGGGCAGCGTCTGGCCGAGCTGGTCGATGAGGTCGCGGACCAGGCACTGGAGAGCCTGCGTAGCGAGAGCCAGCAGGCCAGTCAGAGCCGGGTCCTGAACCTGGCCGAAGCCCTTGCCCGGCATGTCGAAGTGGCCAATCAACAGAGCCTGGTGCCGGCCTATACCTTCGAACCCCTGGAGCAGTTCGCCAGCGTTGGTCAGGCCGCGCTCGATGCCAGCCGGCAGACCTTCGAGCAACTGGCGCAACTGATGCAAACCCATGGTCTGGCCGCTAGCACCCGGGAAAACCTGCGCGCGGCGCTGAGCCGCTACCAGAACAGCCTCGATCAGTATCGCCGGGCCGCCATCGCCGTGGAGAGCGTGCAAGGCACGCTGGAGCAGCTGGGCATCCAGCTTCGCGATGCCAGCCGTAAACTGAGTGACCACCAGATTGAGCAGCGCGACGCCGAAGCTGTCCAGGCCCAGAGCGTATTGATCGCCGAAGCAAGCCTGGCTTTGATTCTTGGCGCCCTGGCGGCGTGGTTGATCACCCTGCAGATCACCGTGCCGCTGAAACAGACCCTGGCCCTGGCCGCACGTATTGCCCAAGGCGATCTGCAACTGACCGAGACCGTGCAGCGCCGCGACGAGATGGGCCAGCTGCAGAACAGCATGCAGGTCATGACCTTGAGCCTGCGCGAGCTGATTGGCGGGATCGGCGGGGGCATCACCCAGCTGTCCTCGGCAGTCGAACAACTGGCGGCGGTCAGCGAGCAGACCAAGGTCAGGATCGCCCAGCAAAAGGACGAAACCGATCAGGTCGCCACGGCCATGAACCAGATGAGCGCAACGGTTCACGAAGTGGCGCAGAACGCCGAACTTGCCTCGCAGGCGGCGACCACCGCCGACCAGCAGGCGCAACTGGGCGACCAGGTGGTCGGTGAGGCAGTGGAACAGATCGAACAGCTGGCCCAGCAAATGGACCATTCGATCGATGCCATGCATCAACTGGCCGGCGAGAGCCAGCGCATCGGCAGCATTCTCGATGTGATCAAGTCGGTTTCCGAGCAAACCAACCTGCTGGCCTTGAACGCCGCCATCGAAGCGGCGCGGGCCGGCGAGGCCGGTCGCGGATTTGCCGTGGTCGCCGACGAAGTCCGTGGCCTGGCCCAGCGTACCCAGCAGTCAACCGAGGAGATCGAACAACTGATTGGCAACCTGCATGACGGCACCGATCAGGTCACACGCCTGCTCGACAGCAGCAAGATCCTGACCCGCGACAGTGTCGAGCTGGCGCGGCTCGGGCGTCAGCTACAACAGCTGGTGGGCCGCTTCACCCTGTAACCCTTGCTGGTGGTGGGAGCGGGCTTGCCCCGCGATTGCGATGTTACTGACACACCGCACTCGCGGGGCAAGCCCGCTCCCACCGGTCCTACAGCACCTGGCGCAGGAACGCCTGGGCGCGCAGGTCTTTCGGCGAGGTGAAGAACGCCTCGGGCGGCGAGTCTTCCAGCAGTTTGCCATGGTCGAAGAACAACACGCGGTCCGCCACTTCGCGGGCAAAGCCCATTTCGTGGGTCACGCAGACCATGGTCATGCCTTCCAGCGCCAGGGTTTTCATGACATCGAGCACTTCACCGACCATTTCCGGGTCGAGCGCCGAGGTCGGCTCGTCGAACAACATCACCTTCGGGTCCATGGCCAGGGCCCGGGCAATGGCGACCCGCTGCTGCTGGCCACCGGACAGGCGCGAAGGGTATTCATTGGCTTTCTGGCCAATGCCAACCTTCTCCAGCAACGCCCGGGCCTTGGCCTCACGCTCGGCCTTGCCGCGCTTGCGCACCACCTTCTGCGCCAGGCACAGGTTCTCCAGCACGGTCATGTGCGGGAACAGGTTGAAGTGCTGGAACACCATGCCGACT
>JBOICD010000263.1:0-5486 GCA_050739855.1 Pseudomonas sp. | reverse complement strand
GCGTATAGGTGTAGCTGCCGTCGGCCGCCAATACCAACGTGCCATAGGTGCCGGTGATGGTTTGCGGGGTGATGGGGCCGCTGGCGATGCGGTCGGCGCCCTGCACATCGTTGCTCAGCACGTTGCCGGTCAACGTCAGCTGGTTTTCGGTGGCCGTCACCGCATTGCTGTCCGCTACCGCACGCGGCATATCATCGACAACGGTAACATCCAGCGAACCACTGGTCACATCACCATCGGTGTCGCTGACCAGGACGCTGAAACTCTCGCCCTGTCCATTGGTTCCACCGCCGTCCGGATGTGCTTCGGTGATGCTCAAGGTGTAGCTGTAACTGACCACACCGGTCGCAGCATCGTAGCCGGTGATGGTCAACACGTTGCCCAACCCGGTAGTGATGGATTGACCCACACCGGTCACCGCACCAGCGGTAACTATGTTGATGCCACCGACATTCAGGTTGAACACACCATCTGGCGCGACCACAGTAAAGCTTCCGGTCTGGGTCAAGGCGACGGGATCACTGGCCGAGCCCTGGGCCAGGTTGGCTTCGTTGAGGCTCAGCTCGCCTCCCCCCACCTGCAAACCTTCGATAATGACCGGGTTGTTGACCACCGCTGGCATTGGCAGCAGCGCGTCATTGTTGTTATTGAGATCACCAACATCCAGCTCCGGCACTTCAACAAAGCCGTTGAACCCCGCCGTTGGAAAACCAATGACCGGGTCAACCCGATCGCCCACTTCGCTGAGCATGACAAAGGAGTGACCGCCACCAATTGCCCCCGGGGCACCGCCACTTCCGGGACCGGCCGCCGTCGGATCGGCATCCTGGCTCGGGTCGGCGCCCGAAGCGATGGCTTGCTGGAGCTTTTCCACATCGGTGAGTTGCGCCTGACTTGGCGTCAGTGCCTGCGGCGCATCGACATGAGGCGCCTGGTTGGCCAGCAACTGCGGGGACAATTCCAGACTGCTGTCACGGCCCAAGGTCAATTCGGCACCATTTTGCAGATGCACGGCCACCGCACCGGCTGCCCCCGTCTGCAACTGCTCGCCGGCAAATAGCCGGTCACCTTCGGCCAGCGCCCGACGTGTCCCGTTATTGGCGACGGCGAAGACCTCTCCGACTACTTTGCTGACAATACCGATTACCTTGGCCATGAGCGCTCTCCTCCGCTGCGGAACGGTTTTTCGCAGAAAAGCACCCTGATTCTCGCGTGGTCAGCCTACGGCGCCTGCCCTGGGCCAACACCTGGAAAGCGCTGAAGACAAAGGTCGATTTCAATGAAATCAACACCTTCGCCTGGCAGACACCCAGTGAACGTGGAAAAACTAGCTGGCGATTTGGCATCTGCCAAAAAATTGTCGCCAACAACTGGTCTTCCTCCATCCCCTCCGCTACATCCGTGCCCTTTGCCGCAAAAAAAACTGAACTTTCTCTGGCGCCCGAAAAACGCACGTTAGCCCTGAATCAACGGGTCGCCTGATATGAACAATGTCGTGGATTCCTTAGACCGCATAAGTTTTTTTTCGCATAACCCTTATGAAAAATTCTTCTTAGCTCGCCTTATAAATGTTCTTAGCTCTGTTGTTACAAGCCTGAAACGGTTTGACCTTAAAAGTTCGTCAAAAATATGACGGCAGCAACACCCAAATTTGAGATCAGGGAGAAGTACCCCATGCGCGTTTTGACCCCCATCACCAGCGCAATTCTATTGGCCATGGCATGTGCCAATGCTCAGGCGATGTCGCTTACGGAAGCTGTTCAAAGCGCCGTGGACCAACATCCGGAAATCAACGCCAGCCGCAACAATCGCTTATCCGCAGACGAAGACGTCAAGGTTGCCAAAGGCGGCTGGTACCCGCGCGTCGACCTGGTTGCCGGCTATGGTCGGCAAAAATCGGACAACACCAACACCCGCGGCTTCAACCCCGACGGCACACGCAACCACAACACCGAAAGCCTGAACTACACCCAGTCAGACCTGCGCTTGCGGCAGATGCTGTTCGACGGGTTCAACACCTCGAACGAGGTCGGCCGTACGCAAGCGGTGGTCAATTCCCGCGCCTACTACACCCAGGCAACCGCCCAAAGCATCAGCCTGCGCGCCATCGAGGTGTACCTGGAGGTGCTCAAGCGCCGTGAGCTGGTAACCCTGGCCAAGAACAACCTGCAGGCCCACCTGCGCGTCAACGACCAGATCGGTTTACGTAGCGAACGGGGTGTAGGCAGCACCGCCGACCTTGACCAGTCCACCGCCCGTCGCGCCCTGGCGGAAAACAACCTGTACACCGCCGAAGTCGACCTGGCCGATGCCGAAGCCAATTTCTACAGCGTCATCGGCCGCGTACCCGATGAGCTGGAAACGCCGCTCACCATCAAGGGTGAGATGCCTGCCAGCTTGCCCGACGCGCGTCAGGACATGCTCGAGCACAACCCCTACCTGAAATCAGCCCAGGCTGATGTACAAGCCGCCGAGCAGCAGTACGAAGTAGCCAAGTCGCCGTTCTATCCGCGCCTGGACGCGGTGTTGGCCACCGGTGCCAACAACAACACCGCAGGTCAGGTCGGTCACGACAACAACGACTGGCAAGCCGGTGTCGAGCTCAGCTACAACCTGTTCCGCGGCGGCAGCGACAAGGCCCGCCTGCAGTCGGATGCGCACAAGATCAACCAGGCCATGGATATCCGCAACAATGCCTTGCGCACCCTCAACGAGGACCTGGCACTGTCCTGGAACGCCATGACCAACGCCCGCAAGCAAACCCCGACCGCCCGCGAGTACGCTGACACCACCACCCGGGTGCGCGCCGCCTACCAGGATCAGTTCGGCCTCGGCCAACGGACCCTGCTCGACCTGCTCGACAGTGAAAACGAGCTGTACAACGCCAACCGCCGCTACACCGAGGTGCGCTATATCGAGGAGTTCTCGATGTACCGGGTGTTGGCCAACATGGGTGATCTGCTGACCAAGCAACGTATCTCGCTGCCGCCTGAGGCTATTGCCCAGAGTGAAGTGAAGAGCGAAGCACGTCTGCCCGACATGCGCTAAGCCGCGATCCGCTGCAGGAGTAGGCCATTGTGACCAGCATGCAACCTGTGAGCTCGGCGGCAGATCCGCGCCTGAGTTTCGATGACCCGTTACTCGATGGTTTGCTGATTCTCTGCAAGCTGCACGGTTGCACGCTCAGCCGCGCCGGCCTGAGTGCCGGCCTGCCCTTGGCCCAGCAGCGCCTGAACCCCGACCTGCTGCCGCGGGCCGCCGCCCGCGCCGGTTTGCAGGCGCGCGTGCTGCGCCGCGAACTGGACGCTATTTCAGCGCTCAACCTGCCGGTGCTGTTGCTGCTCAAGCAGGGCCGCTGCGCCGTGCTGCGACGCTGGAGCGATGACGGCAAGGCACTGATCCTGCCCAGCGAGGCGGAAGGTGGCGAACAATGGGTCAGCCGCGAGGAACTGGCCGAGGCCTACAGCGGCGAAGCGCTGTTCGCCCGTCCCCGGCATGAGCTCGAAGACCTGCGCGCCCCGTTGATGCCACGGGTCAATGCCTGGTTCCGCGATACCCTGAAACTGTCACGCTGGCTTTACAGCGATGCGGTGCTGGCCAGTCTGTTGATCAACCTGCTCGGCCTGATGGTGCCGTTGTTCGTCATGCAGACCTACGACCGGGTCGTGCCCAACCAGGCCATCTCGACCCTCTGGGTGCTGGTGGTCGGCCTGTTGATCGGCACCCTGTTCGAATTGATTCTGCGCGTGGTGCGCGCCCACCTGCTGGATCAGGCCGGGAAAAAGACTGACCTGATTCTCTCGGCAACATTGTTCGAGCGCATCACCGGCATGTCGATGAAGGCCCGCCCGGCCACCGTCGGTGGTTTTGCGCAAAGCATCCATGACTTCCAGGGCCTGCGCGAATTTCTCACCGCCGTGACCCTGACCAGCGTCATTGACCTGCCCTTCGTGGTGCTGATGCTCCTGGTGATCGGCCTGCTCGGCGGCTGGCTGGTAGTGATTCCGCTGGTTGCCTTTCCCGTCACCATTATCTTCGCCCTGCTGATTCAGGTACGTCTGCGCGACACCGTGCAAAAGAGCCTGGCCCTGGGGGCGGTGCGCCAGGCCCTGCTGATCGAAACCCTCGGCGGCCTGGAAACCCTCAAAGCCTGCAGTGCCGAGAGTGAACGTCAGTACCAATGGGAAAGCACCCACGGCGCCCTCACCCGCCTCGATGCCCATGCCCGCAACCTGTCGGCCCTGGCCACCAACGGCACGTTGTTCATCCAGCAGTTCTGCGGCATGGCGACCATTGTTGCCGGGGTCTACAGCATCATTGCCGGTAATCTCAGTGTCGGTGCCCTGGTCGCCAGCTACATGCTCGGCAGCCGGGTACTGGCCCCGCTGGGCCAGATCGCCGGGCTGATTACCCGTTATCAGCAGGCGCAGCTGACCATGCGCAGTACCGACGCGTTGATGGCACTGCCTCAAGAGCGTCAGGCAGGGCAGCAACCGCTGGAGCGCACCCAGTTGCACGGCGCCCTTGAGGTCAGCCATGTCAGCTTTCGCTATACCGGGCAGAACGCCGCAGCGCTCAATGCCGTGAGCTTCAGCGTCAAGCCCGGTGAGCGCATCGGCATCATCGGCCGCAGCGGTTCCGGCAAAAGCACCCTGGCCCGCCTGTTGATGGGCTTTTATGCGCCGGACGAAGGACAGATCCTGCTCGACAATCTCGACCTGCGCCAACTCGACATCGCCGACCTGCGCAACCAGATCGGCTATGTCGCCCATGACCTGCCGCTGCTGGCCGGCAGCCTGCGCGACAACCTCACCCTCGGCGCGCGCTATGTGAGTGATACACGCATGCTGGAAGTCGCCGAGCTGACCGGCGTCAGTGAACTGGCGCGCCAGCATCCGCAAGGTTTCGATCGCCCGGTCGGTGAACGTGGCCAGTTGCTGTCCGGTGGCCAGCGCCAGTCTGTGCTGCTGGCCCGGGCGATGCTGCTGGAACCGCCGATCATGATCCTTGACGAGCCCACCAGCCACATGGACAACGCCAGCGAAGATCAGCTGCGCCAACGCCTGCATGGCTGGGTCCAGGGCAAGACCCTGTTGCTGGTCACCCACCGCACCTCGATGCTCAGCCTGGTCGACCGCCTGCTGGTGCTGGACAACGGCAAGGTGGTGGCCGACGGGCCGAAGGAAGCGGTTATCGATGCACTGCGCAAAGGCCGGGTTGGTTCGGCCATCTAGGGGATCTCGTCATGTCCATCAGCCAAGGCTTGCGCAGTTACTTCCAGAGCTTCGGCAAAACCGCCGAACGCGACTACATGCCAGATGTAGCCGGCGCAACGTTACAGGACTCGCCGCGCCTGTCGCGCATCACCGTGTGGCTGGCTGCCGCCTTGTTGCTGGTGGCCCTGATCTGGGCCTGGTTTGCGGTGCTGGATGAAGTCACCATGGGCGAAGGCAAGGCGATCCCGTCGAGCAAGGTGCAGGTGATCC
>JBOICD010000262.1:0-5490 GCA_050739855.1 Pseudomonas sp. | reverse complement strand
GGCAAATCGCATCGCGAGACAAGCTCGCTCCCACCTAAGTGAACAGCATTACCCTATGAAGGGGCCTTTGCTGTTACATCAATCGCGAATCAGGCGAACGGGTGACGCAGCACGATGGTCTCGTTGCGGTCCGGGCCGGTGGAGATGATGTCGATCGGCGCGCCGACCAGCTCTTCCACACGCTTGATGTAGGCACGGGCGTTGGCCGGCAGTTCTTCCAGGGTTTTGGCACCCAGGGTCGACTCGCTCCAGCCCGGCATTTCTTCGTACACCGGCTCCAGGCCGATGTAGCTGTCAGCGTCGGTTGGCGCGTCGATAACGGCACCGTTCTCGTTCTTGTAGCCGACGCAGATACGGATGGTTTCCAGGCCGTCGAGCACGTCCAGCTTGGTCAGGCACAGGCCCGAGATGCTGTTGACGTCGATGGCGCGACGCAGGATCACGGCATCGAACCAGCCGCAACGACGGGCACGACCGGTGGTCGCACCGAACTCGTGGCCACGCTTGGCCAGGAAGGCACCGACGTCGTCGAACAGCTCAGTCGGGAACGGACCCGAGCCAACGCGTGTGGTGTAAGCCTTGGTGATACCCAGGATGTAGTCCAGGTACATAGGACCAACGCCCGAACCGGTAGCGATGCCACCAGCGGTGGTGTTGGAGCTGGTTACGTACGGGTAGGTACCGTGGTCGATGTCCAGCAGCGAACCCTGGGCACCTTCGAACATGATGTCTTTGCCGGCGCGACGCAGGTTGTGCAGCTCGGCGGTGACGTCGAGCATCATCGGCTTGAGCAGCTCGGCGTATTCCATGCACTCGTCCAGAGTCTTCTGGAAGTCGATCGCAGGTTCTTTGTAGTAATTGACCAGCACGAAGTTGTGGTAGTCCAGCAGCTCGCCGAGCTTGGCCGCGAAGCGCTCGCGGTGGAACAGGTCACCGATGCGCAGGCCGCGACGGGCAACCTTGTCTTCGTAAGCCGGGCCGATGCCACGACCGGTGGTGCCGATCTTCTGCTCGCCACGGGCTTTTTCACGGGCCTGGTCGAGGGCCACGTGGTAGGACAGGATCAGCGGGCAGGACGGGCTGATACGCAGGCGCTCGCGCACCGGCACACCCTTCTCTTCCAGCTTGTTGATCTCACGCAGCAGGGCGTCCGGTGCAACCACCACGCCGTTGCCGATCAGGCACTGTACGCCTTCGCGCAGCACGCCAGACGGGATCAGGTGCAGCACGGTCTTTTCACCGTCGATCACCAGGGTGTGGCCCGCGTTGTGGCCACCTTGGTAGCGCACTACGGCGGCAGCATGTTCGGTCAGCAGATCAACGATCTTGCCTTTGCCCTCATCACCCCACTGGGTGCCCAGGACTACGACATTCTTACCCATAACACTTGTCCTCATTCGCGCAAACTTGGCGCCGGCTCGTACCGGCGGGGAATCTCAAATGGCCAGCGGCAGTACCTGCCAAAGCCCGTTTTGCTGAATCAATTGCCGATCGCAATCCGCCTCGACGGCGGCAGTCAATGGCTGCCCAGGCAACGCCTGAACCACCCGCTGACCTTCACTGCGCAATTGGCAGACCAACTGCCAGAGTGCTGTATCGCTGCTGTCGGGCATCCAGATCCCGCCAGACGGCAACACAACCTCGGCCCGCCCCAGTGTGACCAGGGTCTTCAAATCCGTAGAGAAACCGGTGGCCGGGCGTGCCCGGCCAAAGTCCGCTCCGATGTCGTCGTAACGACCGCCCTGGGCGATCGACTGACCAACGCCCGGGACGAAGACGGCAAACACTACACCGGTGTGGTAGTGATAACCGCGCAGCTCGCCCAGGTCGAAATACAGCGGCAGCTCGGGGTAACGCGTGGCCAGCCGCTCGGCAATCGCCATCAGGTCATCCAGAGCTGCCAGCACCGCAGCCGGCGCGCGACCCAGACGCACGCGCGCCTCGGCCAGCACTTCACGACCACCGCACAGCTCGGTCAGCGAGCGCAACATGGCGGCAAGATCCGCCGGCAGGTTGGCGGTCAGCTCGATCACTTCATCGATGGCCTTGCGCTGCAGGGCATCGAACAGCTGCTGTTCGACCGCGCCGGACAAACCGGCCGCACGGGCCAGGCCGCGGTAGATACCGACATGACCGAGGTCCATGTGCACATCCGGCACGTCGGCCAGTTGCAGCATGGCCAGCATCAGGCTGATGACCTCGACGTCGCTGACCGGGCTGGCGTCGCCGTACAGTTCGGCACCGAGCTGGATCGGGCTGCGCGAAGTCGACAGCGCGCGCGGCAAGGCGTGCAGCACGCTACCGGCATAGCACAGGCGGCTCGGGCCTTCACGACGCAGGGTGTGCGCATCGATGCGCGCGACCTGCGGGGTGATGTCGGCACGAAAGCCCATCTGCCGACCCGACTGCGGGTCAATGACCTTGAACGTGCGCAGATCCAGGTCCTGGCCGGCACCGGTAAGCAGCGATTCCAGGTACTCGATATGCGGGGTCACGACGAACTCGTAACCCCAGCTCTGGAACAGATCCAACACCTGACGACGCGCGATCTCGATGCGCGCCGCCTCAGGTGGCAGTACTTCTTCGATGCCATCTGGCAGCAGCCAGCGGTCTACCGTTGCCATTACGCCATTTCCCCTTTGGTCCGGGCGGCCTGCCCGCAGGCTTGCCTTGAGTGAAGCAGGTATCGCCAAACTATGACGCGCAGCACTGATTCCAGCGCAACCGCCGTGCCGATACCCTCAAATACCTTGGGCTGCGCTGTAGACCGGCGACGGCTTGCGGCCGTTCGGTCTTGCAGACGCAAAAAAGCCGGGAATTTCCCGGCTGCCGCATCATACACCCGTTTTCTCGCAGGATCACCCTGCCAGGCGTTTTAACCGCCCGGCGGGGTGCAACCTGACTACTTGGCTTTATCCATGAAGCGGAAGAACTCGCTGCTCGGATCGAGCACCAGTACATCGCTCTTGTTGGCAAAGCTCTCGCGGTAAGCCTTGAGACTGCGGTAGAACGCGTAGAAGTCCTGGTCCTGACCATAGGCCTTGGCGTAGATCGCCGCCGCCTGGGCATCACCATCACCACGGGTCTCTTCCGATTCCCGATAGGCTTCTGCCAGCAGGACACGGCGCTGACGGTCGGCGTCGGCACGAATACCTTCGGCCAGCTCGTTACCCTTGGCGCGGTGTTCGCGGGCTTCACGCTCACGCTCGGTGCTCATACGCTCGAACACGCTGCGGTTTACTTCCTTGGGCAGGTCGATGGTCTTGACGCGAACGTCGACCACTTCGATACCCAGTTCATTACTGGCCATGCGGTTCAGCGAGGCAGTGATGTCAGCCATCAGTGCGTCACGTTCACCGGAGACCACATCGTGCAGGGTGCGCTTACCGAACTGGTCACGCAGGCCGCTTTCCAGGCGGCGCGACAGACGTTCGTCGGCAATCTGCTTGAGGCCCGAGGTTGCCGTGTAGAAACGCTCGGCATCCTTGACCCGCCATTTGGCGTAGGCATCGACCATCACCGCTTTCTTTTCCAGGGTCAGGAAGCGTTGGGTCGGGGCGTCCAACGTCATCAGACGGGCGTCGAACTTGCGCACCTGGTTGACGTAAGGAATCTTCACATGCAGGCCAGGCTGGACATCGGCCTGAACCACACGACCAAATCGCAGCATTACCGCACGCTCGGTCTGCGACACGATGTAGAAGCTGTTCCAGGCCACGATCGCCAGCACCACGCCAACGATCAGGGCGATCAGCGATTTATTGCTCATCAGCGACTCTCCCTAGAACGCAACTGTGATTGCTGCTGTTGCAGCTCCGCCGCCGCGCGATTGGCCGCGTCGTTGGCCGAAGCCGGGACGCTGACAGGAGCACTGCTGGTACGGCTGCCTTCAACCATCTTGTCCAGCGGCAGGTACAGCAGGTTGTTCTGGCCTTCCTTGCCGGAAACCAGGACCTTGCTGGTGTTGCTGTAGACTTCCTGCATGGTGTCCAGGTACAGACGCTGACGGGTCACTTCAGGTGCCTTGCGGTATTCGGCGACCAGCTTGGTGAAGCGATCAGCCTCACCCTTGGCGCGCGAGACGACTTCGTCGCGGTAACCGTTGGCGTCCTCGATGATCCGCTGGGCCTGACCACGCGCTTCCGGCACAACGCCATTGGCGTAGGACTCGGCCTGGTTGCGGGCACGTTGCTCGTCTTCACGGGCACGGATCACGTCGTCGAAGGCTTCCTGCACTTCACGCGGGGCTGCCGCGCTCTGTACGTTGACCTGGGTGACGGTGATACCGGTACGGTAGGTATCGAGGAAACGCTGCAGGCGCTCCTTGATTTCCACGGCCATCTGCTCACGACCTTCGGTCAGAACCTTGTCCATGGCGGTGGAGCCCACCACATGGCGCAGGGCGCTGTCGGTCGCGTGCTGCAGGCTGACTTCAGGCTGATCGACGTTCAGCACGAAATCCTGCAGGTTGGTGATCTTGTACTGCACGGTCAGCGGCACTTCGACGATGTTCTCGTCTTCGGTGAGCATCTGCCCCTGCTTGGTATAGGCACGCTCACGCGTGACGTTTTCCAGGTACTTGCGATCGATCGGCGGGAAGTAGATGTTCAGGCCCGGCCCTACGGTTTCGTAGTATTTGCCGAAGCGCAGCACTACCGCCTGCTCCTGTTCGTCGACCACATACACGGCGCTGTACAGCCAGATGGCTGCCAGCACGGCCAGCCCGACGCCGAGCAGGCCAAAGCCACCGCCCTTGCCGATGCCGTTGTCACCGCCGCGTTTTTTGCCACTGCCGAACATGCCGTTCAGGCTGTCCTGCAGCTTGCGGAAGGCCTCGTCGAGATCCGGCGGCCCTTTCTTGTCGCCACCACGGCGCCCGCCCCACGGATCCTGATTATTCGAGTTGCCACCCGGCTCATTCCAAGCCATAGCGCTCTCCATCTGATAAAGCAAAGACGCACCCACGGCGCGCCGTCCAATGCTACAGAATGCCTGTCACGGCTGCCCGACCGCGTCGCCGGGCTTTTATTGCAAAGTGTGTTGCTCGATGAACTCTGCCGGCTTCAAGCCTTCGCGAGTGACCAGGCGATTGAAATCGACCCGCGACACCCGAATGGCCAGAAGACTGCTGCCTTCATCGTCGTGCTCTTCGCCCTGCACTGCGCCCAATGCAAAGAATTGTGCGCGCAATCGCGCAAAACGCTGTTCAAGGCGCAAGGTTCCGATAAACAGGTCATCCCCCAGCAACTCGGCGACTGCCTGCCCCACCAGTTCCAGGCCGCGCCCATCACGCGCCGAGACCCAGACCCGCTGCGGCTTGCCGTCGGCGTCGCGCTGAATCTGTGGCTCGACACCCTCAAGCAAGTCGAGTTTGTTATAGACCTCGAGGATCGGCAAGCCTTCTGCACCAATCTCCCCCAACACCGCCATGACTTGCTCGATCTGCTCCATGCGCTCAGGCTCATGGGCATCGATCACATGCAACAGCAG
>JBOICD010000261.1:0-5497 GCA_050739855.1 Pseudomonas sp. | reverse complement strand
GCCTGGGGCTGGAACGGAATGTGACTGCGCCCCAGGCGCTGTTGTTCGCGCACCTGAGCAACCAGGGCGGCCAGTTCGTGACAGGTGGTCAGGCTGTGCACACAAATGCCGGTGACCGTCAGGCAGTTGTCCAGGCTATCACCCCGCCCCAACTGGATGGTCAGGTGTTCGCTGTCGGTGCAGGACACCACGCAACGGTCAGGCAAAAACGCCTGCTCCATGAGCTGGCACAGTTCAAGGTTGGAAACGCCAATCAGTGACATAGTTCGATCCTCGTGTCGGAGGTCCCGACTGCTCAGTTACTACCGAGCGAGCCTTCACTGCCAATTGAAAATGCTGATGCGGCGCCAGCGCCTCCATGCAGTGCAGCAATCAACCAAGGGCTACCTTCCTTGAGCTTTTACCTGGGGCGAAGTTCAAACACCCAGCGGTTGCAATCCGATGGGATTTTTCCAGCCTTGCAGGACTCACTAAAGTCAGTCAGCCTGGCCGAGCGTTATGGCATTACCGAGGTGAAATGGCGCCAGTCCAGTTGAATCAGCTCAATGACGCCCAGAGGTGCTGGGCAGCATAAGCACGCCATGGGCTCCAGGCCCGGGCTCGATCCGCCAGTTGCACCTCGGGGCCTTCCAGCAAGCGCAACGCCTTGAGCAAGGCGACGTCCCCCAACGGCAAGGCATCGGCGGCGCCCAGTTGACGCAGCGCCAGGTACTGGGCGCTCCACGGGCCGATCCCGCGCAATCGGCACAGGCGCTGCACCCAGCTGTCCAGGTCGGCACCCGGACGCAACAGATGCGGTTCATCGAGCAGTGCCCGGGCCAGGGTCGACAACGTCGCGGCGCGCGAACGGGGCATGCCGAGAACACTCAGATCTTCATCCACCACCGCTGCCGGCGTCGGAAACACATGGCTCAGCTGCGCATGCAAAGCGACCTGCGACGACAACGGCTGACCGTACCGAGCCACCATCCGTGCAGCCAGGGTCATCGCCCCGGCTACGCTGATCTGCTGGCCCAATACGGTACGCATGGCCTGCTCGAAACTGTCCCAACCTTGGGGTACACGCAATCCTGGCCGAACGGCGATCAGCCTCGCCATCAGCGGATCAGTGCCCAGTTGCGCCTCGATCCGCGCGGGTTGCGCATTCAGGTCAAAGACCCGCCGCACCCGGGCGATCAAGCCGGGTAACGCCGCTGCGGGAACACCGCTAAGCGTCAGCTTCAATCGATGCCCGCGCGCCCTGCTGACCTGAATCACCGCGTGACAACCACCCAGGACGACACTGCGCGAATACACCCCGGCCTGCACCGTCTCGATACCGGCAATACAGCGCGCAGACAGAAACCCCAGCAGCGAAGGCCAGTGCAAAGGTGGCTGGTAGTTCAGCCAGAAAGTCAGCAAACAGTCGGGCCGTAAACTGCGCCGGTAACCGTGCATGGCAGGGACATGATTCATGGCCGGATCATCGCCTGAATGCTGCAGGCTTTGCCAGTATCGGTTTCAGCAGGCGGAAACGACAACGGCCAGGCAACGCAAGTGCCCGGCCGCTGTTCGGTGAAACGGCGTTACTTGCCGTTGGTGAGGGTGTTGTAGCTGGTGATCAGGTTGCGGTAGTCGGGGATGTGGTTGGAGAACAGCGTACCCAGGCCTTCGATGTCGTTGCGCCAGTCGCGGTGCAACTCACAGGCCAGGCCGAACCAGGTCATCAGCTGGGCGCCGGCTTGCGACATGCGGTCCCAGGCCGAATCGCGGGTCAGCGCATTGAAGGTACCCGAAGCGTCAGTGACCACGAATACTTCAAAACCTTCGGCCAGGGCCGACAGTGCCGGGAAAGCCACGCACACCTCTGTCACCACGCCTGCGATGATCAGTTGCTTCTTGCCGGTGGCCTTGACCGCCTTGACGAAATCTTCGTTGTCCCAGGCGTTGATCTGGCCTGGACGGGCGATGTACGGCGCCTCCGGGAACTGCGCCTTGAGCTCGGGTACCAGCGGGCCGTTGGGGCCGGTTTCAAAGCTGGTGGTGAGGATGGTTGGCAAGTTGAAATACTTGGCCAGGTCACCCACGGCCAGCACGTTGTTCTTGAACTTGTCCGGATCGATGTCACGCACCAGCGACAGCAGACCGGTCTGGTGGTCCACCAGCAGGACAGCAGCGTTGTTTTTGTCCAGACGAACGTAGGGCTTGCTCATGGTATTACTCCTTGCGTGGGTAGACCGGCACCCAGTGGCACCGGACATGAGGGATCAGCGTACCGAATCCAGTTGTTCGTTTTCTTTGGCGACCTGTTGCGCCTTGAGGTAGCTTTCGATCAACAGTTGGTAGTGCGGGAACACTGCACTATAGGCCTCGGCCCACTGTTGTGCGTCGGGGCGGTTCCAGGTGCGCTGTACTTCCGAGCACACCGCTGCGGTGTCCATCGGGACGACACCGGCCTGCATGATGCGCGACAGGGTGATTTCCTGAGCCATCTTCGAATAGGTGCCGCTGGCGTCGATCACCGCAAACACCTGGTAACCGGCATTGACCGCGCTGATGCTCGGGAAGGCCATGCACACACTGGTGATGGTGCCGGCGATGATCAGCTGCTTTTTGCCGGTGGCCTCGACCGCCTTGACGAACTCCGGATTGTCCCAGGCGTTGATTTCACCTTTGCGCGCAACATATTTGGCATGCGGCGCGGCTTCATGGATTTCCGGAATCAGCGGGCCGTTGGGGCCTTGCGGCACGGATGCCGTGGTAATCACCGGGATCTTGGCCAGGCTGGCGACCTTGGCCAGGGTAATGGCGTTGGCCCGCAACTCGGTCATGGGCATGTCCTTGACCGTCTGGAACAGACCACTCTGGTGGTCGATCAGCAGCATCGCGGCGTTATCAGGATCGATACGCGGGACCTGGCCATTGAAATTGGCAACGTTGGCAAATGTACTCATGACACATTCTCCTTGAGGTCTGGCTGCCAGTTGTGCTCGCAGCCGGGTCGAAGGCCACCCCTCGGGCGACCTTCGGGTTATTGATACTAGTTGTCGTGACGAGAACCGCCCGACCCATTCATCTGGCCGAAACGACCGGCACGGAAGTCGTCGAAAGCCTCGGCAATCTCCGCCTCGCTGTTCATCACGAACGGGCCGTAGCCGACGATCGGCTCGTCCAGCGGCTCGCCGCTGAGCAGCAGCACCGACACCTCGGTCTGCGCTTCAAGCAACAGTTCGTCACCGGCCCGGTCGAACAGCACCAGTTGCGCCGGACCGACTGCGCGCTCGCCATTGACCAGCAGCTTGCCGCGCAACACCACCAGTGCCGTGCTGCGCCCTGCCGCGCTGGGCAGGTGTAGCGGTGCGCCAGGCTTGAGCTGCAGGTCCCAGACATCCATCGGTGTGAAGGTCTGCGCCGGGCCCTTGTGGCCGCGGAATTCACCGGCGATCACCCGCAGGCTGCCGCTACCGGCGCCCAGCGGCACGACGGGAATGTCGCTGCTGAGCAGGGTCTGGTACCCGGCTGCTGCCGATTTGTCCTTGGCCGGCAGGTTGACCCACAACTGGACCATCTCCAGGGTGCCGCCCTTGGCGGCGAACGCCGGGGAATGGAACTCTTCATGGAGGATGCCGTTAGCCGCGGTCATCCACTGCACATCGCCCGGGCCGATCAGTCCACCGGCTCCGGTGGAGTCGCGGTGTTCGAGTTCGCCCTGGTAGACGATGGTCACGGTTTCAAAGCCGCGATGCGGGTGCTGGCCGACACCACGACGGGCCGTGGTCGGGGTGAAGTCGTGGGGGCCGGCATAGTCCAGCAACAGGAACGGGCTGATGTGCTGGGCCAGGTTGTCGTAGGTGAACAGGCTGCGTACCGGGAAGCCATCGCCGACCCAATGCGGGTTGGGGCTGCTGTAGACGCCTTGGATCTTTTTCATGAGATGTCTCCTCTCGTGGATGGCTATAACCATACGAGCGCAACGACATCGGCGGTAGATCAGTTAAACTGTCTTCAGCGTTCCATATGGAGAACACTGGTGGAAGACCTCAACGACCTTTACTACTTTGCCCAGGTCGTCGATCACGGTGGCTTTGCCCCTGCTGGTCGCGCTCTGGACATGCCCAAGTCAAAACTCAGCCGGCGTATCGCCGGGCTGGAAGAACGCCTCGGTGTGCGCCTGATCCAGCGCTCGACCCGACACTTTTCGGTGACCGAAATCGGTCAGGCCTATTACCGCCACTGCGTGGCGATGCTGGTGGAAGCCGAAGGCGCCGCCGAGCTGATCGAACGCAACCGTGCAGAGCCCCAGGGCATTGTGCGCCTGAGCTGCCCGACTGCCCTGCTGGATTTCTGGGTGGGCGCCATGCTGACCCGCTTTATGGTTCAGTGCCCGTTGGTGCAACTGCACATTGAAAGCACCAACCGCCAGGTCGACCTGATTCAGGAAGGCATCGACATCGCCTTGCGGGTGCGCGTACCACCGCTGGAAAGCAGTGACCTGGTGATGAAAACCCTGGCCCACAGCACCCAGTGCCTGGTGGCCTCACCTGAGCTGCGCGAGCGCCTGCCGACGCGTCCGGTACCGGCCGACCTTACCAGCCTGCCGAGTTTGCACTGGGGCAAACCGCACAGGGACTATCACTGGGAGCTGGTCGGTCCTGATGGCGCTCGCGCCAGCCTGCGCTACCAACCGCGACTGGTCACCGACGATCTGCTAGTGTTGCGCCAGGCGGCGGTGGCTGGCGTTGGTGTGGTTCATGTGCCGTTGGTGGTGGTGCGCGATGAACTCGATAGCGGCCAACTGGTCAGGGTCACCCCTGACTGGGCACCGGAGTGCGGCGTGGTGCACGCGGTGTTCGCCTCGCGCCGGGGGTTGCTGCCGGGCGTGCGCAGCTTGCTGGATTTTCTGGCGAAAGAATTCGAGGTCAGTGATATCACCTGATATCGCGGGGCAAGCCCACCACCGGGTGCTCGCTCTCGCCTTGAAATGCGTAGTTTTTGAGTCCACCATGGACAATGCAGCTACGAAGGCGCGACCTCAAATCGTCTTCAGTGCACAGCAACTCAACTATCTGAATCAATCAGTCAGCTAACTAATGAAGAACATAGAAAACTACAAGGTTGTGGCTGACAGTATTGCAACGTTGCTTTTCCCCCATGCGGAAGTCATCGTTCATGAAGTGCAGAGCCAAACGGTCGTGCACATAGCGAACAATTTCTCCAAGCGTAAACTCGGCGATGACTCGGCACTGGAC
This sequence comes from Pseudomonas sp., assembly GCA_050739855.1. Classification (GTDB taxonomy): domain Bacteria; phylum Pseudomonadota; class Gammaproteobacteria; order Pseudomonadales; family Pseudomonadaceae; genus Aquipseudomonas. The sequence continues at coordinate 269 of JBOICD010000261.1, read as the reverse complement.
CAGGAACTGGGCGATTTTCGCAGCACGCCAAGCATTGGCCCCTATGAAAAAATCAATTGGAACGGGCAGAAAATCCGCTCCATCACCAGTGTGCTCTATGACCAGAAGGGAAACGCTGAGTACCTGCTCTGTATCAACCTGAATTTCTCTGTTCTGGAGCAGGCACACCTGGCGCTGCAAGCATTCTTCCAGGTTCACCGCCTGATCCCGCAGCCGGACACGCTGTTCAAGGATGACTGGCAGGAACGTATCAATACCTTTCTGCATGC
>JBOICD010000260.1:0-5507 GCA_050739855.1 Pseudomonas sp. | reverse complement strand
GGGTTAGCCTGGAATGATCATCTTCAGCCAGGGCCAACGTGCCTGGTAGCTTTTCGCCTTTTGTTCAAACAGATCAGGCTGCGCGTTGTTCGGATTGATCCGTAGCAGCCCGTGTTCAATGTCGGTCAAGCCATAGGGGGCATAGACCTCACCGCTCTCGACATCCAGCCCGATACAGGTACCGGCAATCAGGTAACGATCAACACCGTCTCTGGCTGACAGAAGCTGAGGATACGGCCTGCCAAAACGCTCCCCGTACCAGAGGTGAACGCGCGCCTGATTCTTCACCTCGACATTCACTCCAAGGTCCTGAAACAGCCGTTGAGCGGCCTTGATGACCTCGTTCTCGGCCTCCCAGGACAGGTCATTGTCGAAGTAAAAAACGTCGTAATCCTTGATGCCCCACGCTGTTGGCTGGTTCGCCTGATGATTCCAGACCGCCTGGAAAAGACAGCCAGCAGTCAGCATGCACTGACTCAAGCCCAGCACCGGCAGACGTGAAGCAAGCTCGGCGTTTATGGGGTTGGTCATGGCGATACTGACCAAGCCGTCGACAGTCAATGTCATATGTATCTCCCTGGATTCGTCGGTGGCTGCTTAATCTGACAGATCCTGTTCAAACTCGGCACTGTCCCGGCATTTAACCGCCGACAACAGCAGGCGATGCTGCCACTTTTTATGCGCACGCCACATCAGCCCACGTGCTTCGCCTTGCTCGTTGCTGTCTTGCTTGACCACATCCCAGGTCCGATACAAATACCTGGCCAGTTCGATGACGTCCTTTTCTGGCCGAGGCTGTGTAAAAACGTTTCAGAACACCTTTGACAGTCGGGAATGGAGCGAAAATCGCGCTCCTACGCAAATTTCTGGTCTGCTGATCACACAAGCACCAGCAGATTTTACGTAGCAACGCAGACTTCAACACGGCGCATGCGTTTTTACACAGTCTGTTGCCAGGCCCCTTTTCTGAGGGGGCTGGTGGGAGCGGGCTTGCCCCGCGATCGAAGGCGTTCACCGCTTCAGCGCGGCTTCAATCGCCGCCACGTCGATCTTTCTCATCTCCATCATCGCTTCGAACGCACGCTTGGCCGCTGCCCGATCTGGATTGCTGATCGCCGCCGTCAGGACGCGAGGCGTGATCTGCCACGAAAGCCCCCATTTGTCCTTGCACCAACCACAGGCACTTTCCTCGCCGCCATTGCCGACAATCGCGTTCCACAAGCGATCCGTTTCGGCCTGGTCATCCGTGGCAACCTGGAACGAAAACGCCTCGCTGTGCTGGAACATCGGACCGCCGTTGAGCCCCAGGCAGGGGATGCCCATCACCGTGAACTCCACCGTCAGCACATCGCCGTTTTTGCCCGAAGGGTAATCGCCAGGCGCGTGATGGACGGCCACCACTGCGCTGTCCGGAAAGGTCTTGGCGTAGAAGGTCGCAGCGTCCAGCGCCGTGCCGTCAAACCACAGGCAAATCGTATTCTTGCTGGTCATCTTGGGTCTCCGAAACCGGGACTGGGGACAAACAGTGTAGACGCACGGTCAGCCGGGCTTCCTTGCCCGTGTCCGGGGTCAGGCAATCAGCTCGACTTTGCCGGTAGCCAGGCGATAGACGCCGCCGACTATTTTCAACTTGCCCTTGTCGAGCGCATCGGTGATCAAGGGCGTGGCGCCCTTAAGACTCTGGACCGAGTCTTTGACATTTTGCGCCGTGGCATTTTCCATCAGGTTGCCAGGTTGCTTGAGCACCTTCTCGATAGTGGGCTTGAGTGCCTCCGTCAGTTTCGGAATGTGCCCCGGGAACACGGTTTGATCTTGCAGCGCTTTGATCCCGGCATCGATGGCGCCACAGCTTTCATGGCCGAGTACCAGGATCAACGGTGCGCCGAGTACGGCGACGGCGTATTCAAGGCTGGCCAAGCCTTCGCCGGTGACGAAGTTGCCCGCCACGCGAATCGCAAAAAGGTCACCGCGCGCGGTGTCGAACGCGTATTCGGGACCGATCCGTGAGTCGGAGCAACTGAGCACCGCCACGAACGGGTTCTGGCCGGACACCAAGGCTTCACGCTCGTCCTTGAAATCGTGTGTTTCCGAGTTCCCACTGACATACCGCTCATTGCCTGCGATCAGCCGTTGTAGCGCCTGGTCGGGGTTGATTGCGTTTTGGGGTTTGGGGGGCGCAGCCGTTTTTTCGGCGGCCGTGACAAACCTGTCAGGCAGCGCACCAGACAGTAGCAGGGCACCTGCTCCAAGTCCGGCAATGCGAAGAAAACGACGACGATCAGTTGTGTTTGAAGAGGAAGTTGAATCACATGATTTACACATGATGGTGTGTACTCAGATCAACTCGGTGGAAATAACTGCTGTTGGGGAACGGGTGCATTAAGGAAATTTCAGCACCCGAACCTTGCAGTCTAGTTGATCTGCAGGCCTATGTTTTTTGCGCCGCCGTGCTGGCCTGTCCAGGCACCTGCGCTTCGCCCTTGGCCCGCACCGGCTTGAGCCGCGATACCCCGAACAACACCAAGGCCAGCCCGATGATCTGGTACAGCGATACTTCCTCGCTGAGCACGGCCCATGACGCCAGCACGGTCAGCACCGGCCCCAGATTGCCGACTGCGGCGGTATGGGTTGCGCCCATGCGCTGAATCGCCAGCGCCACCCAATAGATCGGCAACACCGTGGAAACCACCGCCATCAACGCCGCGTACACCCATACCGAAGAGGGCAGTTGCCAGAGCAGGTGGGTATCGGCCGTCACCAAATAGTGTGTCAGCACCATCAACGACGACGCGCTGCCCGCAAGCCCGGCCAGGCGCATGGAGCTCATGCGCTTGAGCATCATGCCGGTGCCTGAGTAATACAGCGCGTAGGTCACCGCACTGGCAAACACCCATGCCGCGCCCAGCATCACCTGGCCGCCCATTCCGCTGGCGCTGACGTCATGCACGAAGGCGATGCCCAAGCCCAGGTAGCACAAGCCCATCGCCGCCAGGGTGCGCAGGGTAGGGCGCTCGCGCAGGGCGATGGCCTGGAACACCAGAACCAGGGTCGGGTAGGTGAACAGAATCAGCCGCTCAAGCCCGGCGCTGATGTACTGCAGCCCGTAGAAATCGAACAGGCTCGCCAGGTAATAACCGAACAACCCCAGCAGCATCACCCGTACGCCGTCACCCAGGCTCAACGGCGCATTGGCCGCACCGCGGCTGGCCCACACCAGCCAGGCAAACAGCGGTAACGACAAACCCATGCGCATCGACAGCAGGGTGATTGCATCCACCTGACTGGCCGCATAAGACAGCTTGACGAAAATCGCCTTGAGGCTGAAGCCGAGTGCCGACAGCACCGCAAACAGGCTGCCGTTTTCGACGCACCGCTGGCAAAACCCACGTAATTTATTCATCAGCAGCCCGACAGAGAAGAAGGTACAGGCGTTATTCTAAAGTGAAGGCAAGCACCGCAGAATCGCATTTTCCAGAACGAAGTCTTCGCCAAAAGAGAAACCCCAGTGCACTTTGATCTTTCCGATTTGCGCCTGCTGAGCGCCATTGCCGCCTCCGGCAGCTTGAGCAAGGCCGCTGCCAGTATCCCGGTTGCCGTCTCGGCCGCCAGCACCCGCCTGCGCCTGTTCGAAGAGCGCTGCGGCGTCACCGTATTCACCCGCACGGCCGGTGGCATGCAATTGACACCGACCGGTCGGCTGGTGCTGGAAGCGGCCAGCAGCGTACTTGGCGAGGCGCAAAAGCTGCAGGACACGTTGAAGGAGCTCGCTGGCCAACGCCGCATCACCCTGCGCCTGGCCGCCACCACCGTGACTACCAGCAGCCTGTTGCCCGTAGTGCTTGGTTCGTTTCTGGCCGACTACCCGGAAGTTGATTTGCAACTGACCGAGTACCGCAGCGCAGACGTCATGCGTGCAGTGCTCACTGGCGAATGCGAAATCGGCGTGTATGACGGCAGTGTCATCAGCGATGGGGTGCTGTCGTTGCCGTTTCGCAGCGAGCGGCTGGTGATGCTGGTGCCGACCGGGCACCCATTGGCCGAGCGCGAACAGACGCGCCTGCGCGATGCCTTGGGTTATCCCTTCATTGGCATGCCGGCCGAGCGGGCCATGCAACGCTTTGTCGAAGAACGGGCGATGAAACTGGCGATGCCCCTGCAGATCCGCGTACGCGCGCCCAGCTTTGAAGCCATCGCCCAACTGGTGGCTCAGCGTGCCGGCATCGCCATGCTGCCGGAGACCACCGCGCGGCGCATGGAACAAGAACTACCGGTGCGTGTGGTGCTGCTTGAAGAGGGCTGGGCGACGCTTGAACTGCGGCTGTGCATCAAGGGTTGGGAGTCGCTCAGTACCTATGCTCGTGAGCTGGTCGGCTTTCTGTCGGGTGGGCCGCATCGGCGGCCCTGAAGCAACCTGAGGTTACGACTTCACCGAGGCTTGCTCCGCCTGCTGGGTACGGCGCAGCACTGCCGCCGTTGCCGAGCGTGCTTCGACTTCATCCAGTAGCGCTTCCACCAGCGCCAGGCTCATCTCCAGCGATTGCTCAGTAGCCCAGAGCAAGCCGCGTACTTCTTCATTGACCATGTCACAGGCGTGGGCGTTGGTCTGGTAGGCGCTTTTGAGCAGGACGGAGGCGTGGACCAGGGCGTCTTCGGACGAGACACCGGCACGGACGGCGAAGAGCGGATCGTGGCTGCCGTTGCAGGAGCCGAAGGTGGTGCTGGTTTGCGTGGTGGGTGGGGGATCGGGGACTATTTTTGTCATTGTGGAGCTCCTTGATTGGTGGAGCCGCCACGAACCGTGACCAAACGATGGGTGGCGACTGTACGCAGGTTGGTCAACCGGGAATCAAGGAACCCGGCGCGCACGAAGGCGCCCCGCGCACAGCCGCCATAACACGAAACAGCAGACAAAGAAAAAGCGCCAGCTGAATCGGATGGGGCGCTTGTGCGCCTTGATTTCTCGCAGGTGACCAAACCCGGTCGCTGGATTTACAGCGACGTTGTGGAGGGTAACGAGGTTGGGGGTGGGATTCAAGCGTTGGAGCAGGGCAGCCAAACGATGTTACAGATTGACTGCAGGATTGGCAGGGGTTTTCTGCATATGTTCGACCTTCAGGTCGGAACGCCCAGATGTCTCAATGAAAAATTGCTGGAAAGTCTGAAGTTGCTAATCTTGAGAAGGTCGGTGTTTTGATTTTATGGTTTACAAGGATTGGATAGCATTCAGTTTCTAAACGCTACGCAGTGGAAGAGCATCATAATCAACGAGACTATCGTGAGTACTGGGTAGTACTCGGAAACACTTGGGTCGAATTGTAAGTTAAATAGTTTTTTGTTTTCGGCAACGTCAAGATAGGATGCGATCATCAAAACGTTGTAAGTAAGGCTGATCAAGGCTGCCCAAGTGGCAAATCGAAGCTTGATTAGAATGCGGTTCAGTATTAAGGAGACGGCTGCGCCCAAGATCACAAAGCAAGAAAATTCGAAAATGTTCACTTGTCATGCTC